>JAWABU010000023.1 GCA_038884455.1 Candidatus Thermoplasmatota archaeon
AGACGTTTTGGCGGTCTGGTGAGACAGAAACGAGAAGATCGACGAGAAATAGCATTATTTTCTACCGCATTCTTTCACAATATTTTTATCACAAGAATACGCCCGGATTAATTCTGTCCCAATGTCTTTTTAATGCATACGTTTAAAAATACAGCCATCCATTACAGCTGCTAACATCAAGGTGAAATAGTTCTATGACTAATGAAGGAATGTCGCCCCAGTTACAGGATCAAATCACTCGGTTGCAACAACTACGATCGCAAGTACAATTGATTATGCAACAACGACAACAAACAGAGCTACAACTTAAGGAAATCGATGATGCACTTAAGGAACTTGATCAGACAACCGAGAAAACACCGATTTATAAGAGTGTTGGTGCTTTGCTAATTAGAACAAAAGGGAAAGATGACGTAAAAAAGGATCTTTTAGAAAATAAAGAATCTCTCGAACTTCGAAAAACAACTTTAGAAAAACAAGAAGGTCGTAGTCGTGAGAAGCTCGCCGAGCTTCAAAGTAAAGTTGAAAATGCATTGAAGCTGGGAAAGGACAGTATAGATGATTAAAACACGAACGTATTCGCCATATACTGATTTTCATACCGGTCTACTGTATAAAATATTTCTTTTTATTGGCGTAATTCTCATCAGTCTCTATTTTCTCCTATGGTTACTCCAACCCATACCAATCAATGACTCATATCTTGATGGTATCTTAGCGTTTGCTGTCCTTTTTTTTGGAGGAAGTTTTTTCCTTTTTTTCATGCATCGTCAATTTGTCAAGTTAGCTACAATTGCACAAGAAATTGAAGATCCTAGAGAATCAGATCATCATTCTTAGATACGTCAGATTGTTGACAAGTTTTTATGTTCCATATCGTCGATGACGCTGTTGATACGTATAAATAGCATTTAAAAAATCTCTTTTTTGAAATGCTGGCCAATATACATCCGAGAAATAAAGTTCAGAATAAGCGAGCTGCCAGAGCAAAAAATTAGAAATGCGTTCTTCACCAGATGTTCTCAAAATCAAGTCAGGATCAGGTAGTCCCTGGGTGTATAAATACGATGAAACAGTTTTTTGCGTTATCTCTTCAATTTTTAGTTTTTCTTTTTTGACGTCTTGTGCAATTTTTTTGATTGCTTGAACAATTTCTTCCCTGCCACCGTATGCTAAAGCGATGTTAAAAATGTACTTGTTATATTTTTTTGTTTGTCTCATAAGAGTTCTTGCTGCTTTCTGAATATCTTTAGGGAGTGATTCGAGATGGCCGAGAACCTGAATTTTTACCTTGTTTTTATGAATGCGTTCGTCATGGAGCGCCCGTTGAAGTTCATGTCTGCATAGATTCATAAGGGTTTGAACTTCCTTTTTTGATCGTTTGAAGTTTTCTGTTGAAAAAGCAAAAACAGTGACAACTTTGATATCTAATTCAAAACACCAGTCCAGTATCTCTTCTATTTTATCTCGTCCTAAAAGATGACCTGCTTCAGGGGATAACTCAAGATCTCGAGCATATCTCCTGTTGCCATCCATAATTATTGCAATATGATTGGGAACCGGTTGTTTTTTAATTTCTTCGAGTAATCGATAATTTCGAAATTCGTTTATCTTTTTTGAAAAAAAACGATAGGCTGGTGAATGATACAATGTTGCTAAAATTTTTTTTCCAGTATAACTTCGAAGAGCATATTGTTCGAGTTCGTTGATTTTTTTATCTGCAACAGTTTTCAGTAATGCTTTTTTTGAAATACTGTTCATCCTCTCGATTCTGGAAATCTTAATGTTTATATAACCTTGCCGTTCATGCTACGTGGGTTACCCTGTTTTTCAGAAGCGCATGGTTTAAATAAGTGAATAGTATTCCTGCTCTCTACATTGACAGGGTGATCCTTCTGGGAAATATTCGGCATACTCATATAAAGAGCACAGCAATAGATTTAGTGAAGACGTTTCCAAATGAGTTTAAATATGATGATTTTCAGCACAATAAAGAAAAAGTAGCAGATCTTGTTGAAACCTCAAGTAAACTTATTCGGAATCAAATAGCAGGATATATCACTCGGTATCTTGCCTCAAGAAACAAACCACGTCAAAATCGACCCATTTCTGAGTAACAACCTAATATTTATCTGAATTACCTTTTTCCGTCTTTTTCTATATGATGACATCTCATGTGCAGCACGCTCTGAATGATCTTCGACAAGGAAAATTTGTTTTAGTGTATGATCATGATGACCGTGAGACTGAAACAGATTTTGTCAAAGCAGCACAATTTATTACACCACAGGATATTCAGACAATGCGACAGGATGGAGGCGGCCTTATTTTTCTTATGATATCCTATCCGCTTGCCCAGCAATTGCAACTTCCGTTTCTAGCAGATATATATGCATCTCTAGAAGACTCGTATCCGGTGCTTAAAGCGCTTAAACCAACGGATATACCCTATGATACCAAATCTTCTTTTTCACTGTATATCAATCATCGAAAAACATTCACTGGAATCACTGATAATGATCGTAGTTTGACGATTAAAAAATTTTCAGAGCTCGCCGAAAAAATCAACACACTTGAGAGTAGAAAAGCACTTGAAGAATTTGGGAAAGAATTTAGATCGCCAGGTCATGTTCCGATTTGCATTGGATCTCAAAACCTCCTTCAAGAGCGGAGAGGACACACTGAGCTGGTTGTTGCTCTGCTCCAGATGGCAGGTATTGTTCCAGTAGGTACTGGCTGTGAGATTATGGGTGATTCTGGTCATGCTCTGTCAAAAAGAGATGCACAACGATATGCTCAAAAACATGGTTTACTATTCCTCGAAGGATCTGAAATCATTAAGGCGTGGAAACAATGGTCACGGTAATGGCAACAGGTACGTTTGATCTGCTTCATCTTGGACATATATATTACCTTAAAGAGGCAAAAAAACTTGGTGATAAACTCATTGTTGTTGTTGCTCATGATGCAACTGTTCGAAAATTGAAACATGAACCGATCAATTCGCAGGAAATTCGATTACGTCTTGTTCAAGAGCTTAAAATGGTAGATGATGCTTATATTGGCTATGAACACGATATGTATAAAATCGTTGAAGAACTTAAACCTGATATCATCGCACTTGGCTATGACCAAGTTCATAATGAACATCAGATTGTTCATGAGTTAAGGAAACGTTCGCTAAATGCTCGTGTTGTTCGGCTGAAAAAATATGATGGCGGAAGTGATCTTGAAGGGACACGTCGAATTATTCAAAAGATTATTTCTGCATATGAATTTCAAAAACAGATGGAGCGTGTTGAGCACTCGTGAAAAAGATTGGCATAGCTGATACTACCTTTGCCCGGTATGATATGGCGCAAGCAGCTATTGATGAATTGCAGAGTCATGCAACTGGATTCACGATTGAACGATATACCGTACCCGGAATAAAGGATTTGCCGGTTGCTTGTAAAAAACTATTTGACGAAAAAAACTGCGATATTGTTTTAGCACTGGGAATGCCCGGAGCTCAAAGTATCGATAAGCAATGTGCTCATGAGGCAAGCCTTGGACTGATAATAACTCAACTTTTATGTAATAGACATATTATTGAGGTGTTTGTTCACGAAGATGAAGCACGAAATGAACGTGAGCTCTTATGGCTTGCAGAACAACGAACTCGAGAACATGCATTAAATGTTTTAGATTTGCTCTTTAAACCAGAAAAACTAACAAAAAATGCTGGACGAGGGCTTCGTCAAGGGTTTAAAGATGTCGGATCAATTCAAGAATAAAAAATAAGGAGGAAACATATGGTACATGATAAAATACGAATCGGAGCTGTTGTAGCTGAATTCAATTACGATATTAATATGATGATGTTGGAACGAGCTAAAGAACACGCACAATTTCTAGGTGCTGAAATAACACACATCGTCAAAGTTCCTGGTGTTTTTGATATGGGACTTGCGGTAAAAAAACTTCTTGAGCGGCAAGACCTTGATGGTGTTATCGCCTTAGGATCTGTTATTGAGGGAGAAACAGAACATGATCAAATCGTCATTCAGAATGCTGCTCGGAAAATTGCGGATCTTGCTGTTGAATTTGGTAAACCAATAGGTTTTGGGATTAGCGGTCCAGGCATGACTCGGTTACAAGCTCAAGATCGAATTGAGAACGCAAAAGCAGCAGTTGAAACGGTCGTCAAACTTCATCAACGGTTGAAACTATAAAACAGTTAATATTCCTAGAAAGTAGAGATATAGTTCTAGGAGTATCTTTTATTCTTTTTCAATCATTTTAAACAACGATGGTAAATGAATCGTATATGAACCATCTTTTTGGATGACAATTGGTTCCTTTTCGAGTAGTCCTTTTAGATCAATTTTATATCGTCCTGGATGTTCGATATCAATAGTTTCAGGTGTTTGTGACTGTTCTGCCTCCTTTTTTATTTTTTCCAGTCTAGCATTTCGAAAATTATCATCCATAATATCTGGTGTTTCGTGAGTCTTTGTTTTTTCTTGAATCGTCTCATTGAGTTGTTCTTCAACAAACTTACGGATATCTTTTGATTTTATCGATACCCATTTTCCATTTTTATCAAGTTTATCTTTATGTTGTTCAACAAGCATATCGATAACTTTTTTTGTAATATCATTGCTCATCTCTTGGCTGATAGCATTTCTCTCTTGTTCATCTAGAGGTTTTAGAGTGAAAAAAAATCGACTACCTCCGCAATCAGGACAACCTTTTAACAACTGTGCTGAATTTTGTTCGAAGACATGACCACATTTCAGGCATTGATGTGGCATCTATTGTGTTCCCTTCCCTGGTATAATAATTGTTTCAATAAGATCATTGTCTTTATGAACCATCTTTAATAGATGGGCTGGGCCAATAACTGTCATACGCGGTTTCTTCATCACTCCAAAGACTCGCTGGATGAAACTGGCTTTTTCTTCAGAATATCCTTCCATTTCGATGCCAATGAAGGTATCATGATCAATTTCTTTCATGGTTTGCTCGATTAGCGTTGCTTGCTCATTTGGTGTTAGTCCCTGTTCAAGAACAAGAATCCTTCCATCTTTTACTTCACTCATAATATATCTTAATTTATCAGCGGATGACAACTCATTTAATTTTTGTTTAGAAACCAAATGAAATGATATTCCGATATCTTTCTTCGTCATATCGATCATCTCCGCTGTTTCTTTTGTCGTCGTTTCCCGAATTCTTTTACCATCATGCTATATAATGTTTCTGTATTGTATCCGGTTAAAGCACTAATTGGAATTACAGGATGCTGGGGGAATGCTGCTTTCAAGGTTGCGGGGCTTGCGTCTTCTGCGTCAATTTTGTTTGCTGCGATAAGAATCGGTAAATTCCGAGCTTCAAGATTACCAATAATCGTTACATTAACCTGAGTAAACGGATCTTGGGTTGAGTCCATCACAAGAATTACACCATCGATATCTTCAAGCCATCGAATTGCTTCAATGACACCTTCCGTTGCTTCTTTTGCACGAGAACGTGATTCCTCTTTATTCATTCCATATATATTCATGAATTCTTTGTAGTCAATTTTTGTTGCAATACCAGGAGTATCAACAAGATCCATGACAAGTGAAGACCCCCCATTATTTATTTTAATATTATTTTTCCATTTAGCTCGTCGGGTCTCATGAGGAATCTCAGAAACACTACCCATGATATCACCAGTCCAATCTCGTAAAATTCGATTTGCAAGAGTAGTTTTCCCAACATTTGGTGGACCATATATTCCTATTTTTGCATGTTTTTTTCCAAAAATTTTTTGTATCATTGTCGCAAAACGATTCTGTCGAAATCGGTCAAATATTCCCATCCCTATAGTTCCCTCCAAGTTTTTTTCAAATATGAAAAAATGTATATTGATTGTAGTTTATTAGTTTAGTGGTTGAATGTTCTATATACGTTAATTTTTTTTAAAAATAACAACTCTTATATAGCAACAATAATATTATCATATAACCCAATAAAGATGGGAGGCTAATTATAATGGAAGAAAAAAATAAGGAAAGCGGAATGTTAAAAGATCCTCAAAATATTTTTATGGATCGAATCCAAAAAGCTTCAACTGAACTCGACTCAATTAAAACCTCTTTTTCGAAAGGCATGGAAGAACTTGCTCGAGTTCAAAGCTTATTAAAATTAGAAGGTGTTGAGAATTTTAGCCGTATGATCCAACAATTTGAGGAGCGGCTTTCAGCAGCAGAACGTATGCGCGATGAAGCTGCAGAAGGAGCACGACGATATGGTGAGGAGCTAGAAAAAGAAAAAGAACGTCTTGTGAAACTTTGGGAAGCATATAAAAGTCAGGAAGAAGAACTTGCGACTCAGGAGAAACGGGTAGCAGAAATGGAGCAAAAGCTTCAGGATCTTGATCGATCAAAAAGACAACTCGAAAGTGATTTGACAGCACGAATAACAACATTAACAAAAAAATTAGATGAACGCCAACAAGAACTCCAACAACTCGAAGAATTTAGACAACGTGCATTACAATCAGATATTGTTCGAAATCAACTTGAACAAACAGCAACTAATCTGCGTAATGAACTAAAAACCAAAGATGATATTATCCGTTCTCTTCAAAACCGTGTTGAAGAACTTAGAAAATTTGAACAATTCGCAGAATTTAAAACTAAATTTGAGGAGCTCTCTCACGAATTTGAAAAAGAAAAAGATCGACTTACAAAATTGTTTAAATTATATGAAGAAACAGAAGCAGAAAATCAACAACTCAAACAGGAGATCAGAGAATGGCAGGAATGGTTTGATTCCAATGAAGAACTATTTTCAAAACTCTTTACCTCTGTTGATCATCTCAGAAAAAGTATGACTCAAACAAATCAGCCGCAGCCATCTTCTCTTGGGCAGACAATGACTTCAATAGAGACATCAAGTCAAGAACAACCAGCAACAACCATGCCAGAAAAACGCCGTCGATTACGATGGCGCCATTAATAGATGCGCTTTTTTCTTTTATTTTCTTTTTTTATTTTATCGTTACTGAGCTAATCCCGTTTTCATCTTCTTCGACGGCAATAACGCTCTGAGTATAATTCTTTATTTCTTCAATATGTGTAATTAGAAATATCTGCTTGAATTTCTCTGAAAGTTTCTGTAAAGCTTGGATAATATTTTGGCGCCTGTTGATATCTTGTGAACCAAAAATTTCATCAAGAATAATAATACGAAAAATACTACCTGCACGTTGTGTTAAAACTTCAGAAATAGCTAACCGGATACATAGATTTGCAAGGTCCTCTTCGCCTCCAGAAAACCGTTGAATTTTGTAAGGAATATTATTGTCATGAATCAAAATATTATATTCTTCATCGAGTTCAATAGTATGATATCTCCCATCAGTAAGCTGTTCGAAAAGTTCTGATGCATATTGTGATAAAAGTGGTCGGATTTGTGAAATTAAATACGTCCTAAAAGCAGTCATTATCTCATACGTCATTTTTAGATCTTGTATTGTGTTTTTTTCTTTGGTTATCTTTTGTTCAAGATTTTGTTGTTCAGTTATTTTTTGTTGAAGATTTTTTATTTCATAAAGAATAATATTTTTTTCTCCTTCTTTTCGTTCTTTTTGAATTTTCAGTGTTTCTATGTTATCTTTGATGTTTGTTATTTTTTCTAATAAAGAGTGATATTCTCTGTATGTTTTTTCAACGGCGAGTTTAATGTCTAGATACTGTTGTTCATTGAATTTTAAAGTAGTTACTTTTTCTAAAAGTTGTTTTTTACTTTGTAATTCTTTTTCTTGCTCTGCAATCTCTTCACTGTTTTTTTCGATTGATGTTAATATTTTTTCTCGAGTTATCTCTTGATTTTGCAAATAGATCTGTTTTTTTTGAAGGGCGATTCGTTCTTTATTTATGGTCGCATATTCTTGTTCAAACGATGTAATCTTTTGGTGTAATACCTCGATAGCATTGTTATGTTTCATTATTTCTTCGGTAAATTTCTTTATTAATTTTGGATATTGCTTGTCAAGTTTTTGATCACAGGTTGGGCAATGGGCTGACGGTCCGATTTTTTCGATTTGCTTTTTTTTCTGTTTCAGCTTACTGACTTCTTCTTGCTGTTGTTTTATTGCTGATCGAGCCGCTTCTATTTTTTGTATCATCTCTTGACTTTTTTTGATATTTTCTTGTTGTACTCTTTGAAGTTTTTCAATATCTTTTTTTAACTGATCAAATTTTTTTAATTCTGTTTTTTGTTGTTCGATTATTGCAGTTCTTTCTTTTATTTTATTTTCTAGAGTTTGTATTTCACTTTTTAGTGTTTTTTTTCGGTCATACAAAATTTTGTTTTCTTCCAACTCTGTCTTCGTTTTTTGATATTTTTCGTACTCTGTTTTCTTTAATTGAACGATTTTTTCTTGATTTTGTAATTTCGTATTTTCATCTTGAATTAATTTGATGAGCTGGTCGAGTGTTTTTTCGGTCTCTTCTTTTTTCTTAGCTAATACATGAGTCTCTTTTTGAAATTGTTCAGTTTTTTTATTACCAAATTTATCAACAATAAGATGTTCTAGTTCGTGGATAACATCTGTTGTACTTTTTATTTCTGTTCTCATCGTTGAAATGACTTCATCGATTTGATTTATACCAAGCATTCGAAGAATTAATGGCCTACGTTCGCTTGGATTCATATATGATAATGTGTTTAATTCTTTTTGTTTAGCGAAAATTGATGTATAAAAAGATTTGTAATCCATGCTTAATTTTTTTTGTATAAACTTTGTAACTATCTCTGCACCTTCTGCAACGATTTTTCCATTCATCACCGCTGTTGCAGATGCAGATAAGTTCTTCCCGGTCATCTCTCGAGTGATTTTATATAACTCATTTTCGAATATGAACTCAAGTTCAACGCGACACGGTTCAGATGGTTGAGCGTGTTCACGTTTAATTTGTTCAGCAGGGGTACGAGCAGCTACCGGACCGTATAATGTCCATGCAATCGCCTCGATGATCGTTGATTTTCCAACACCATTTAAACCAACAATACAAGTTATTCCCTCGGGAAACTCAAGAAACGCATCATGGAATTTTCTAAAATTTTGTAAGTGTAGTGTTTTTAGAATCATTTTTCCCTTTCAATTGACTCAATTTTAGTGATATATTCAAGACCAATCTTTTTGATTTTTTCTTTTTCAGGAATATTTAGTGTTTTCATATATTTTTGAAATTCATTAGCTAATGATTCGAGTTTTATATTTTCAGATACTCCTGGTATATCTTGTTTTTTGAATTCAGATTTAATTTCGATATGAATACAGCCTTTACAAAGTTCCCGAATAGACGGAATATCTAGACCTCGGTAAACGTGATTTGGAATATTTATCAAACGTATTCGTATTATTTTTTCTTTTGGATCGATGGTACGAATTTTTTCATGGATTTTTTTTGTAAGTGTTTCAAGATTAAGATTGGTACAATTGATCGGTTCAAAATCGATCATGGTACGAACAGGTATCTCAATAAATAAGGGGCGTATCTTTTCCTCGATATGAAGCTCGATATATCCTTTTTTATCTTGAGCTTCATTAAATGATAGTCTTTCTGTTGATCCTGCATAGAAGACATTCGGAAAAATCTCTGTGTGTGTATGGTAATGCCCAAGAGCGACATAATCAAAATTTTTATATATCTTTTTTAGTGGCAGACTAAGTTCATTGAACTCATTCATTTGGAATGTTTTCAAATCTGGTACTGCAGCATGTGCAATAAAAATGTTTATTTTTGCGGTTGTGTCAGGAGCAACTTTTTGTAATTCTGCGTTGAATTCTTCTTCAGATTGACATTGTGGGATAGCATGAATTGATACTTTTTTCTGGTCAATAGTAAATGTGTGCAGTTCATATTTATTGTTGTATATCGGATAAATATTCTTTACATGGTCAAATATTTTAAAAATATGTCCTGTCTCTTGTAATTTTGGTGTTTCATGATTTCCTGCGATTAGTACGACAGGAATTTGTTTCTCCGATAATCGAATCATCTGGTGTAACGCTATCGTTATCGCTCGATTGGTAGGTCGTACCGCGTCGAAAAGATCTCCTGCGTGGAGTACCAAATCAGGTTTTGAATCAATGATCTTATCAATTGTCCGTTCAAATGAAGTATAAATGTCAACTTCTCGCTGGTTAATTCCTTCCGCGGTGAGTTTTCGATATGCAGAATATCCTAGATGGGTATCAGCAAGATGGATAATTTTCATGCGGTCAACTTTTTACGATTTCTCTTCAGGGAAACAACATCACAGACCAACGTGATGACATCAAGAGTTGGTGCAATCGGAGGTGCATACGCGGTTTCAAGTTTCCTGAACTCTTCGACTGTCGTTTCTCGTAAAATTGCTGAGGCAAAAACGTTGATTCGTTGTGCTGCATTTTCTCCCACTGCTTGAGAACTGACGATGACACCGGTTCTATCATCAACAAGAATTTTCAGGGTAATTGGTTTACCTCCTGGGAAATATTCTGGACGAGATGAACCAGTAAATTTTCCAGAAATTACCGTTTTATTTTTTAATGCGTCATGTATAGGACCTACGCCAGCGATTTCAATGTCAAAAAAGGTTGATGTTCTTGTTAAAAGAACTCCTTTAGGTAATTGATAGGTTCCCCCTGCAGCGTTGATACCTGCAGCGATAGCTTGTCGAACAACAATGCTTCCTAGACCAATGCAGATAGGTTCACGAGTTACAAAATCACGATATTCAGTACAGTCACCAACGGCATAGACATCAGATACGTTTGTTTCTGACCGTTCATTAACGATAATACCACCTGTTTTTCCGATTTTACAGCCTATCTGTTGGGCTAAACTTGTTTCTGGTCTACAACCGGTCGCAATAATGAGTATATCGGTATTGAGTTTTTGTTCTTCGTTTGTGATACGATTTTTTAACACGACCTCAATTGATACGTCGTTTTCTTGTTTCACTGTAGTTACCATATGATTTGTATACACAGTAATTTTTTGTGTAATATGTTGAAGTACGAGATTTGAAAGGTCTTCATCAAGATTTGTTGCTAAGATAGTAGGTAGTGCTTCAACGACAGTGACTTGTAAACCTTTTTTAACCAGGGTATCAGCTAGTTCTAGACCAATTAAACCAGCGCCAACAATAATTGCTTTGCGTGCGTTATAGAGTGCTTGAAGTATCTGTTTTCCATGATCTATCGTACGTAAGACAAAAACATTTTTTACCAGTCGATTGTCGCGATAGATACCTTGAATTGGAGGTATCGTTGGCTGAGCTCCTGTAGCAATAATCAACTTGTCATAATAAATATTATTTTTTTTTCCACAGTTCTTTGTTTCAACTGTTCTCGTATGTACGTCAATCTTTTGAACTTGTGTTTTTAATAAAAGTTCAATACGTTCTTTTTGAAACCATTCTTCAGAAAATTCAATGAGGTGATTAAAAGATGGTATCTCTCCAGAGATTACATACGGTAAGCCGCATTTCGAGTATTGTGGATATGCTCCTTGCTCAATAACAGTTATATGGGCTTTTCGATCAGTTTTTCGAGCAAATTGGGCAGCAGTACCCCCACCAGCTCCGCATCCAATAATGACAATGTTGGTATTCTGGTCCACAAGAGTAACCTCTACAGAAAACGAATGTTTGTTGTTTTTTTAAATATTGTTACTAGCTAGGAATCAGCAAGGAGATTGATTACTTCGTACTCTTTTTCCGAGAGCCTATATTTTTAAATACCCTTCACAGCATTGCACATATGATGGATGCATAATGAAGACCTTATTTAAAAAAGATAAAAAAAATAGTCCTGCATCTAAAAAAACAACTGCATACCACAAGCGTTCTTTGAAAGATACTCTTAGAGTAAATCTATTGCCGACTATCTTCTTATCATACACACTGATTGTTTTAATCGTTTTTTCCGTTATTTCAAGTGGTGGTATATCATTTGGTCAACATCAAACGTCAATAACTGATGATACTCCAAGATTTATTGGAACTTGGACATATCAAAGCTCCCAAGAATCGTTTAATTCTGATGGATCCTACGTTGTTGATACCTTCAAAGTTGGTACGTGGAAAGTTAGCAACGGTAAGTTATCAATCACCTATGGTACAAGTTCAACAAGTATAGATTATTCCTATGTTTTTTCAAATAATGATAAAACGTTAACTTTGACCGGTTTATCAAGCGGTATAACAAAGATTTATACCCGATAATTTTTTTATGCGTTGTGTCTCTTTTTCATAATAATAAAAAATAGAAGAAGACATATACTGGTAATGACTAAAACAAGATGCAGCGAATTACTCATATTGTTGTCATGGTACTTGAAATAATCTTTATTTATAGCGATAGGATCGCCACTTTCAAAACAAATATAACACATATTTAACGCTGTTTCAAGATGCTCAAATCCCTCCAAAAATTGATCATTTTCAAGACACTTTGTACCCATTTGAAGATATTCTTCTGCAGAGCTTATGTTATTTCTCAGTATTCTGACAAGATTTATATGAGAACGACATAATGATACAGCGATCATACTAATATCTTTTTTGAGTTGACATAAACCAGGTGTGGTGTTCAAAAGTAATACTTGATGTTTCATCTGTATTAATGATTGGAGATAATCGTTCATCCATAATGAGCCAATCGATTCACCTATACAAGGATACTGTGTCCATAGTTTCATGGTTCTGTATGCTTGGTCTTGCATCATAGTATCAACAAGAGTTAAGAAATATCGTCTCAGTGATTGATTCGTAAATCTTGTTTGTGCAATTTCTTCAAAATAATCAGTTGCTTCTAGAAAAACGTCTTCAATTTTTTGAATCCATGGTATAATCCGAGAATGTCCATACGTTTCTAGAACCTGGAGTGCTATTGTTGCTGCTTCTCCACTGGTATATGCGGGATGAATCGATACGTCTTCAACATGAACTGGTACATAAATTGAACAACACGGATGATTTGGAGCAAACCAACCACTACTCAACCAGTCATACTCTTTTTTGGGGATTTTAAAAATCATTGAAGATTCATACTGATAAATATCTTCACACATGGGACGTAATCCATCTATATCTTCACTATGTAGTCGAGACCAGTTCATCATATCCAAAAGGGTTATATCACCTATTTTCTGTTTGATAATATCAGTTATCTTCTTTTCCCATGCAAAAAAAACATATTCAACACGAATACGGGCAGATAGTCCAGTGCACTGCAGCAAGGTAACATGGTAGTCACCAACTGTTTTTTGTTCATTGATTAGAATTTTTACAGGAGAACCAACCCATTTAAAACCTCGCTTTGTTATCTGGACAGTCGGTATCTGGCGAGCAATGATAAATTCTTTACCGATTTTTTGTATCTGAACACCATACCATGATCCAAGATGAACTGTTTTTCCAGTTCGTACATTCAGTTCTTTTACCGTGTCAAAAGATTTTGAGATAAGTCGATTGTGGCGATGATTTTTCCATAAGTTGACAGGATAATTTGATCGTACAAGTACATCTTCAATCTTTGTGACTGAATAATGAACAGCATCAGCTTCAATCACAAATGCTTTGGTTGGCCCAACAACAAAAAGATTTTCAGCAACACTTGATGCATGCAAGCTATCAACGACTTCTTGCGTTAACAGGCGTACTGCTTCATCTTCAGTATCAGCCTGCTCGCAGGCATATCGTAACCAATCAAAATCATCCCATGCATATCGAGTTGGATTTCGCCATAATGAACTTGTGTCAGCATCGCCATATGCAATACCTGCAGTACTGATCATCATACCTGGTTTAACGATATTCGGAATTGTATCGTTCTTGGTTGTTACACCAATGTATTGTTGTTGTACTAAAAAATTCATGTTTTTCCCATTCCACGGATGATGATAGGTATATGTATAACCTGTAGGAACGCTACATAAAACTTGAGGACCTGGTCTACTTGGATCACGGATTTTAAGTAAAAGGTTGTACTCCCCACGAGTTGCATGGTTTACTGCAACAATGTCTTTGCATCCGTTGATCTGTTCAAGTGGTATAACGTTCAATATACTTACGAATAAAAATAGAAATATATATCTTGTGTATCGCATAAACAAAAAATATAAAAGAATTTAAGATATAAATATGATGTTAGGGTACTGCGAGGTATAAAAATTCATATATTTTTTTTACTATTCTGATTCTTTTGACTTTTTCTTCTTTTCTTTTTTGGCTTTGGCGGTCTTTTTCGAATTTTCCTTCGGTGGCTCCTCTGCGGTTTCAACATGTACTGATTGAGTATTGGGGATCTCTGTCACTGTTTCTGGTGTTGGTTCTTTAGTTTCAACAATTTCTTCAGGAGGTTTTTCGATCATTGATTCTTCTTGTTTAACTTCTGGTGTTTTTTCTTGTTGTGTTTCTCCCTTCTGTTCAATGGGCGGCGTTTCTTCAATAATAACAGTTGGTAGTCGTTTTACCTCGGTTTTGTAGATTTCAATCCGCTTTACTGGATAGTATACTTTACAATATTTGTAGATTTCTCCTCCCAATTTCCCGTCGAGAGCATCCCTGATAAATTCATTAAACGTTTTTGCTTTTCCTTCTCGAGCAATAGTTTCTTTCATAACATGGCGGATTAATCTTTTCTGGGAATGTTGAATCCTTTTTTCAGTAATGGCAAATGGTTTTACTACGAGATGAGCACCATCACGTGTTTCTACATCATATACCCCATCAATTCTTGATTTCCTGCGCCTAATCATTCTTCGGATATAATCCGAAGTGAGCATTGAACCATCAAAGGTGCTATAAGCATTGTTTCCTTCTAATTTCTCAATTTTAAAAAATAGTTTAATATGTGATTTACGAAAATCATTGGTTAAATCTTGCATTGATATTTCTGTAACTCTCCCTACAAGATTTTCAGGGTTGTCTGCTAGTGTTTCAGCTACAGGTACTGTATTAAAGAGCGTTGGTGCAAGGATCTGATACCAATTTTTCGAACGCCATTTATCTTTTATTTTCTTTGCTGCTGTTCGTGCTCGTGCTTTCGTCATACCTATCACATTGTTAGGATATTTATATACAAGTTTTTGCTGTAATACAGGTTCTTATACTTAAATCCTACTAGTGTCTCCTTCTGGCTATATTTAAAAAACCACTCTTTTTCGCGTTTCTAGGTTTTTTATGAATAATACTTTATTTTGATCAAAAAGCATCGACGATCTCAAACTTTTTCTTTGTTGCATACGTCTGAATTTGTTTTTTTACCGCGTTATATTGATTTTTAATGTCAAGAACGTACTTTGAAAACACGGTTAATAACGCTTCATTTTCCTCAAGAGAATGTTTTATAGTTTCCCAGAGCTCTGGTCTAAGATGTAATGAATCGATCATAATGTGAGATGCGCCGTGCTCTATGAACAGATCGATAATGCTTTCGACTCTCTCAGTAGATATTGTTGGGTAGATGGGACCAAAGAACACACTTGTTTTTATTCCTGCTTCAGCGCACGTTCTAACGGTTGATAGTCGATCTGATATTGATGGGCTTCCTGGTTCTAAAAGTATTCGTTCATGATCTTTTTCCGTTCCAATACTGATCATAATTTCAACATTTGAAAAGCGACTCAGCAAGGTGATATCACGAAGCACCAATGGAGATTTAGTTTGGATGCATACAGGAAAATCATAGTCAAAAAGAAGTTCTAGACATTGCCGTGTTAGTTGATATTTTTTTTCAACTGGTTGGTATGGATCGGTAACCGTAGACAGGCCGACGACGCCGGGTTTTTTCTTTTTTAATTCTTGGGTAAGTATCTGAGGGATATTTCTTTTTACATAAATCTCTTGGTGCCACTGTTGCCGGTTAATTTTTAACACAAAAGGTGCATAACAGTACGTACAGTTATGGGCGCAACCACGGTATGGATTTAGGGCATATTGAAGTCCTGGAAGATGCGACTGGGAAAGTGCAGATTTACAAGAACCCTCAATAGGAGTCATAGAAAATCCTCGATACGCTTTTGAAACAGTTGTTGTTTCAGCACACCACTGTTTTTTATCCATCGTGAGAGTGGTATTGCTAAAATCTTTGAAGCATAGAGAAGTGCCTCTTGTAATGTATCGTATTTGTGATATTTTTGTTGGAGTGTATTTCGCACACTTTCTCTGACATTCCACACACCAATCGGCATAATATATCCTGGGTGTGCTTCACGAAGGATAATAGCACCTGCTTGTCGACGTTCTCTTTGCAGTGCTTCGTTGACTGCGAGACGAGCTGCATAATAACAACCACCGATTTCAGCATATGTTTTGCGCCCTTCAAAAAATTCATAGCTGTTATATATCGAGATGTCTCTGCCAAAAGGATTCCATGTAGTGTTTGGGTACCAAGCCTCGATAAGTTCATATTGCCATTCAGTTGGTGTGAGGATAATCACCCAGCGGTTATCAAAATGATGTGCATGATATACTCGATATTCATTGATCAACGGATATGTTTTCGTTGTTTTTAGGAGCTCTAAGCCGAGTGTAGAATCAACAGCAGTTATACTCCAACGTGTTGGTACAAACCGTCGATGTTTTTTAATACCAAAAGCGCCAACACTGAGTGCACGTTGTATCTGAGAAATCCGTACGCCGTTCTTATACACGTGTATGATTGCTTCTCGTGCGTTTAGATCAGTATCATAGTACACTTTTTCAAGATGTGGTTCGTATTTCGGATTGGTGATGCTCAATTTTTTGAGGGGTGCTGATGGTCCATGGGGTTGTACTTCATCATAAAAAGTAGTTTTTCCATATGGTTTTTTTTCAAACAACGCTTCGGCAAACACAGGGTTTTTTGCAAGTGCAAGTTCTCGAGTATATTCTACTTGATGACTGCGGTTTTCAACATCGAAGACATCAACCGTGTATTTTCCTCGAACGAGTTGAGATCGAAAATCAACGATATCCTCAAGAGTTTTTCCAAGCCATAATTCGGGAGTATCAATTTCTGTAGTATTACCCATAACAGGTGGAATCATTGGACCTATAGATACCTTGGGATAACCGATTCGTCCTATGAAAACACTTGGGGGAGATGCCCCGCCTAAGTGGATGGAATCGATCAATGGTTTTACTTTTATTTTTGAATGGTATCTGACTAATACCGGGCAGCGTGTTTTTCCGCAGAGTAATTTTGTTCCACGGCAAAGACCACAGAGCCCCTCCGGTGATTTTTTCCTATGTGGAATAAGTATTGTTTGTCTTTTTTTCCTTTCGTTCACGTTTCTCCCCGACAATTTTCCTTGTCTGTTACTCTAGATATTTCATACGTAATACGTTTACTTATTGAGTTTTATTTTCAAAGTATCAATCCATGAAGGTAAACCTTCAATAGTACGAACTGATACATGCATCGCAAATACATCTCGGTACCGTGTAATGCATTCAACCCGGCCTTTAAGGTTTTTTTTGATCATTGAAAATAATTTTCCTCCTTTTTCATCCCAGTCTGTTAAAAGAATAATACTGGTATAACGCTGTGTCAGTTTATCACAGAAAGCAGTTATTGATAAACCTCGATTTATCTGAATAATTACACCGATTATTCCTAGTTTCCTTAGAGCGACAATATCTTTTTCACCTTCAACAATAATTGGAATTGTTTTGTTTTCTTCAATGAGTTCTTCTATATTTTTTTCTAAAATATCTATAGTTTCCTTATAATTCATTGGATTTTTCCCTCAGTTGAGCGATAACGTTTTCCTTTGTACTATTTCTCAGTTCGACTATTTTTTCTCTGCTTTTTTTACCTGATACAATCGATAAATCTTGGAGAGGAATAGCAAAAAAAGAAGCAATAATCCTAAGTAATTCTTTGTTTGCTTGATTATCTTGTGGGTTTGAAACAAGTCTCACTTCAATACATTTGCGCCACGTGTTATATCCCGCTGGAAAACAAACTTTATTTGAACCCGGAATAATATGCAGTTTTAACAACACACTTCGAGATGTTTGCTGTACTGCGTGTGAATAATCCATAGTCCTCCATCAGCAATAGTTCTTTTATGAAGATGTTAATTTGAGGATCGCTTCAGCGATGTCGCCATTCGTTTCTTTCAAAGCTTTTCGTGCTTCTTCTTCAGATTTACCGGTTTGCTCCATGATTAGTTTAATATCTTCTTTTTGTGTATCTACCGTTTTATCAATGATCTTTGGAGTGCCCATGATCTGATACGTTTTTTGCCCTTGAACATCCATGACAGTTACTTCAACTTGATCAAAAATATACTCTTTTGAATCGGTTTGAATGATTACTTTCTGAACATTTTCAATATTCTTAACATTGATACCTAACCGTTTCATCATCTGATTCATCTGACGCGGATTTATCCGTCCTGGCATCATAAGAATATCCCTCAGTTCTTTCGAAGGATATATAGCCTTCTAATCGTTTAACACTTTTGGTATGCTCAACGCAAAAGAAATTCATGTTTTGGATAGAAATGCTGAGTATTTTGGAGTGCCAACCAGTCAACTTATGGAGAATGCCGGCAAGGCAGTCGCAGAATTTATTGCATTAAAATTTAAACTTGACCATAAAAAGATTCTCATATTTTGCGGGTCTGGAAATAACGGTGGCGATGGTTTGGTTGCTGCTCGATATCTTCATGAGCAACATGCGAAAGTATCGGTCTTTCTTGCAGCTGATGAAATGAAGACAGATATCTCTCAAGTAAATTACACAAAGGTGAAACAACTAGGAATCCGTATATACACTTTGGATGATTTTAATCAAGTTGATGATCTTATTCGTGATCATGAACTCCTCGTTGATGCCCTTCTAGGTATCGGTGTCGAAGGAATACTTCGAGAGCCATATTCCATCCTTGTCCACAAAATTAACTCATCACACGATAAGACAATCATCTCAGTTGATGTTCCAACCGGATTCGGAACAAACCTTTCAGTTAAACCTCATTTTACCATTACTTTTCATGATATGAAAGAAGGTATGAATCACGAAAATTCAGGTTATATTCATGTTTCTGATATCGGTATCCCTCTTCAAGCAGTACAGTACGTTGGACCTGGAGATGTATCAGTATATTATCCTCGTCCAAAAAAGCAATCCCATAAAGGAGAGAATGGCGTTGTTCTGATCATTGGTGGGGGACCATATACAGGGGCACCTGCTCTAGCGGGTTTAGCATGTCTTCGAACAGGCGCAGATCTTGTATATATTGCAACTCCACAACGATCTTGGTCGATCGTTGCTTCGTTTTCACCAAATCTCATTGTCCAGGATTTATCTGATGAGTATCTCAAAGAACAGGATATTTCTAAAATTAAACAATTTCTTCCCCATTGTACTGCGGTTTTGCTCGGTCCGGGTTTAGGAAGCAAACATGAAACCGAAAATGCTATTTACCAACTGCTTAAACTGTGTGTTGCAGAACAAAAACCTCTTGTTGTTGATGCTGATGCAATATCTGTTGTTGGTAAACATCGTGATATACTGAAAAATACATCTACTGTTGTCACGCCTCATGCCGGCGAATTTCAAAAACTCACAGGAGTTGAACTTCCTGTTGACGTCATGACTCGGGTTAAGATTGTTGATGAATGGGCGCGTACGCTTGGTATCACGGTTTTTTTAAAAGGTCCGATTGACATTCTTAGTAATGGTTTTGATCATAAACAAAATATTGTTCACAATGAGGCTATGACGGTTGGTGGTACTGGTGATGTTCTTGCAGGAATCATCAGTTGTCTATTAGCAAAAGGAGTACAACCATTCCACGCAGTACGGATTGCAGCTTTTCTTAATGGTGAGGCTGGGAACTTAGCGTTTAAGAAAAAATCGTATGGTCTTCTAGCAACTGATATCATTGATGAAATTCCAGAGGTATTGAAAAAATATTTATAACGACGCGGTTATCGATGAATCGTATGCAGAAACGAGCATGGATTTTTATTGGTACAATCCTTATTTTAGCAATTTGTGTACTGCTTGGTGTTTCGCATATCTTTTCACCAGTTTTTGTTATTGAAGATGACCTACGTCCAACAACAACAGCGGTTTTTACAGGAAAAACACAGATAACAGGTACATTTCAAGGTTTTTTATATACTGATCTTCCTGAAAATCTGCTTGTAGATAAGATTTTTGTTTTTCCTATATTTGGACCATGTATAATTCAAGATGTCAATACAGTTAAAGTTCTGAATCTAAAAGAATTATCTTCGGCGTCATTTCTTGACGTTCTAGAAATCATAAAAAGTGCACCGACATTTTCTGACGTAACGATTCGCTCTGACGATCATCCCTTTCTTCTTGGAACATCGTACGGAACTCTTGAGATTAATTCAAATCTTCAATATGCAATCACTGCGCAACTGACCCTTGATATTTCCGGAGTAAAAAATACATTTTTAGCTGTGCTCTCATCATCAAATTTACCGTTACACTATCAAGGAGAACAAGCGTTTCTCATGCCATTGTATGAGAATAGTACGCTTCAAATTATGGCTGACAACGGGGACATCCTCTGGGAAGGAACGCAATTAGATTCGATCGTACTCTTAGAAGATGCAGATTTTATTTATACGCAGCAATCGCCGCTGTATCTTTTTCCTATCATAGCGCAAACTACGCCACAGACTATTCATTGCCTCATAGCACCTGCAGATGTACATCATATTGACATTCCCCATCTCCTTTCAGAGACCACCAACATAACAAAAACAATGAATGCCTCGTCGTTTATGGAAAAGATCCACGAGTTTGATGTTTTGATTGATCTTGCTCCATCGTTTATTAATGGTAATCTGATTCTTATCGAACCTCACCATGCTGTTTATATTGATGAAAACCTTCACGAATTAACAAATATTGGTTTTGCACGAACTAACAAAATTAATGTGACTATTTCAGCGAGCAATCAATCATCAATAGCCCATATCCATGGTGAATCTAGACTCTTTTTTCTAGATGATCATCTCTATACCCCGGCAACAGAAAATAATGCTGGTTTCTACCTGCTGACGTTTATCATCTTGATATGGATCATTGGTTTGATATCGTATGTCCTTGTTCGGTTCTATCCTCGTAACATCTATCAAGAAACTCTCGATCAATCATTAAAAAAATATTCACTCGTCTTCCACATTGTTTTCCTCGTTGTTATCTTTGTACTTGTTGATTTTGAACTACAATATCAACTTGGTCTCAGTCTGCTATCAACACTTATGAACCATGCTCCCCCATTGATAGTTTTCATCCTTTTTGTCTTTCAAATGATACTTTGGCTTTCTGGTTATCTCTTTCTTGCTGTGCCACTCAGACTTTTTATTCAATCAGTCTTTCGAGTTATTGGTGTCCAGGGAGGTAAAGGAATTTACAAAGGGATCAGTCTAATCGGGATTTTGATTTTTGCTGTTTTGTACACACAAGTCGTGCTGAATCTTGTTTTATTGATGGTTCAGCCTGGAAAATTTTTTCATATCTGGTGAACTATGTTACAGATTCAGCCAATACCTAATGAACCTGCATTACTCATTGAAAAGAATGAAATTCTTGTCATCGCTGATCTCCATATTGGCATTGAACATGAATTCTACCGACAGGGTGTTCATATATCATCACACACAAAAAAAATAACACAGCAAATAATGCAATTACTCAAAAAGTACAAACCGAAAAATGTCCTACTTCTCGGTGACATCAAACATACAATTCCTACGTCAACACATCATGAACAAAAAGAGATATCAACCCTTCTTGTATTAATGCAGCAGTATAGTACGGTTCACCTTGTTCCAGGTAACCATGACGGAGGCATCAAAGCACTGTTACCACCAGGTATCATTCTTCATCCCTCAGATGGGTGCATTCTTCAAAATATTGGTTTTATCCATGGGCATCGTTGGCCGAAACAAGAACTTTTGGCTCAAGAATGTATTATCATAGGGCATACCCATCCAAGCATCCAATTCACAGATCGTCAGGGATATAAAACATATGAGCCGTGTTGGCTTCGTGGAAAAACCATAAACATGCCCTCGGTCAAACGATATGCTCATCTACGTACAAATCCTATGATCATAGTCCTTCCAGCATACAATCGACTTTGTGGTAGTATTGCAGTAAACAGAGAACCTCTTGCGGGACCGTTTGCACAACTCCTTAACCGAGTGCAAACCGATGTTTATCTTCTTGATGGATCGCTGCTCGGAAAACTTAAAGATATCAAATAATCAAATTTAAATAATACTATGATAATACGAGTAAAACTTACCTAAGGTAGCGATGTTTCATGGTACTCAATGCTTCGGAAAATATTCGTCAACTATTTGCTGCTTTTCTGTTATTATTATTACCCTGGATTGTGATCCTACTTCTTATGATATTAAATATTGAGAATATCTGGGCGTATCTCTTAAGTATTTCTTGGTTTGGTTCTGGCGTTATTTTTTTCCAAAGCTTGTACTACTGATCTTTCGATGATTTAGACGTTATCCCTTGATTTTTTAAAACCAAAATCATTTAAATTACATTGTGTATTCTGTGTTCCTGTTGGTCTGGATGGTTAATTATATTATTGTCACTGGCGGGGTTATCTCAGGATTAGGAAAAGGTATCACAACAGCGTCGATCGGCAAAATTTTACAATTCCATGGGTATAAAGTCACCGCAATCAAAATTGATCCATACATAAACTTTGATGCAGGGACGCTTCGACCAACTGAACATGGTGAGGTGTGGGTTACTGAAGATGGCGGTGAAATCGACCAAGATCTTGGTCATTATGAGCGTTTTCTCGACGTTAATATTCTCAAATGCAATAATATTACCACAGGACAAGTATATAGCGCGGTTATCGAAAAAGAACGTCAAGGTAAATATCTCGGGAAAACTGTACAACCGATACCTCATGTCACCGACGAAATTAAACGGCGAATTCGGCAGCCTGCTCAAGAGGGAAAATATGATTTCGTAATTGTCGAGATTGGGGGGACTGTTGGTGATTACGAAAATATTTTGTTTTTAGAAGCAGTTCGTCAAATGAAACAAGAAGGTGATAAAGTTCTGTATGTGCATGTCACCTATGTTCCTGTCCTCGAATCGCTTGGGGAGGCAAAAACGAAACCAACGCAACATTCCGTTAAACTGCTCCGTGAGGTTGGTATTCAAGCTGATTTTATTGTTGCCCGTTCAGAAAAACCACTCGATGATGTACGAAAAGAAAAAATTGCCTTGTTTTGTAATATTCATCAAGATGATGTAATCTCTGATTCAAATATCGATAATGTGTATGCTGTACCGCTCCTTTTTGAAGAACAAGAACTGTGTAAAAAAATACTCCGCAAATTACATCTCCGAAAACAACAACGTGATTTAAAACAATGGAAAAATTATATTGCAAAGATCCGTCGGATTAACCGACAAATAAAAATTGGTATTGTCGGAAAATATTTTGATATCGGTGCGTATCAGTTATCTGATTCGTACATATCAGTTATCGAAGCAGTTAAACATGCTGCGTGGAACAATAACCTTGCTCCTCAAATAGAATGGATTGACTCGAAAATATTTGAAAAACAACCTGAAGAGATCCGTACTCTAAGTCAGTTTGATGGCATTATTGTTCCAGGGGGATTTGGTTTGTCAGGAATCGAAGGAAAAATTACAACAATTCGATATGCTCGGGAAAACAACATTCCATATCTTGGATTATGTCTTGGTATGCAACTTGCAGTTGTTGAATATGCACGAAATAAATGTAATCTTAAACAAGCGAACACAACTGAAGTCGATAAAAATACGGCATATCCTGTGATCGACTTTATTCCTGATCAAGTGAAACTTATCCGAGAATCTAGATATGGTGCAACCATGCGTCTTGGTGCGTATCCTGCAGTGTTACAAGAAAACACTTTGGTCTATCAATTATACGGGAAAACGACAGTGTATGAACGTCACCGTCATCGATATGAAGTTAATCCTCAATATGTTGAAATTCTTGAACAAAATGGCCTTGTGTTTTCTGGTCGATCACCTGATGGTATTCTCATGGAGTTTTTAGAATTGTCTGGTCATCCTTTTTTTGTTGCGACACAAGCTCATCCTGAATTTAAATCACGACCTATGAAGCCTGCTCCTTTGTTTGATGGTTTGATCAAAGCAGCAAAAAAGAAAACCAGATAGTTTTTTACGACAATCTTGATGTTGAACGGTTGTTGGGACTGTGAAGGTGTTGTGTCAACCAAGATCGCAAACAGCATTCATTAAGGAGATGAAAGAGGTATTAAGGCAGTAAAGAAACCGAATTTAGACTTGTCAAAACTAACATTTCTTCTCCTAGAACATGGTGGCGATGTCACTTTACTTTACAGAGAGACAATATTTATATAGCGGGAAGGCTAATAGTATAGTAATTAAAAAAAATCTGAATGAGTGCGTGATAAACAATTGCACTAATCTACTGTATGTGATGTTTGGGGGAATGACGTGCTATGAATATTACCTTGCTTCCAAGACTATTAAGTTTTTTTCTTATACAACTCTTAATATTTTCTATTTTTTTACCGTCAACTTCTCGGGCGCAGGTTCCTCCTGATGAGCCAAAAATACCAGGACATATATCTCAAGAACGGTTACAGCTTATCCAAAATTTAATACTTCCTGAAAAAAGAATCCCTCCACCTGACGTTATATATCCCATGGCTCAAAATGATATTGTTGTTCAAATCGTCGAACAGCTCAATGCAACAATTCTCCTTAAATATCTTGAGAACTTAACTGCATTTGGACCTCGGGTAACTCAGACACAAGCATGTATCGACGCTGGAACTTATATTTATGATCAATTTAAAAAGATGGGCCTCCAGGTACGCTATCACAATTGGTCAAATGAAGGATACTATGGAAGTAATATTGAGGCGCAATTAAGTCCCCATGATCCTGAGACTGATGAAATTTTCCTTATTTGTGGTCATTATGATAGTGTTAGCGGAAGCCCTGGTGCAGATGATGATGGGTCTGGTGTTGCAATAACACTTGCTGCAGCTGAGATACTCTCAAAATATACTGTAAATAAAACCGTTCGATTTGTTGCTTTTTCTGGAGAAGAACAAGGGCTGCTTGGAAGTGAACGATATGCGCAGGAAGTAGCGGCAAATAACGATAATATCATCGCCGTGTTGAATGCTGATATGATTGGATTTGCGCTCACTTATTCAGATGGCCAAAAAATAAAGATTTATGCTGACACGCCGTCGCTTTGGATTACCCAGTATATGACTAATATCAGCCAAACGTATCATGAGTATATTGATCTTACTGTTCTTCCGAGTGGAACAACCTCAGGTAGTGATCATTACTATTTCTGGGTTTATGGGTACTATGCAATCTTTGAGCACGAGTATAACTTTAATGATTACTACCATTCATCGCAAGATACTATTCAACATATGAACTTATCATATACGGTGAAAACATCTCGACTTTTACTTGCAACTTTAGCTGAATTGTTAGAAACAGATGTTGTACCACCACCACTTCCAGTTCTTGAGATTAGCAATATCCAAGGTGGCAAAGGAATAACAGCAGAGATTACGAACATCGGTCTTGGCACTGCAACCAATGTCACGTATACCATTGAAATTACTGGGGGTCTTTTTATCTCTCAGCGCTTTGAAACCGGTACACTTGGAACACTGCTTGCGACAGAATCAAACCGTCTCCATTTTTATTTTAAAGGAATCGGATTAGGTATCTTTTCACTTCTTCCGACCATTACCATAACGGCGACCTGTGATGAAAGCGTGTCAACTCAATCTGTGGTAAAAGCCCAGGTTTTCTTCAGTCAGATAACACTTCGCTAACACCAATATTTTTATTACTTTTTGATCTGATATACTGGTCGATAGCTCGTGCAGCCTTTTTTCCAGCACCCATCGCAAGAATAACAGTTGCTGCACCCGTTGCAATATCACCACCAGCAAATAATCCTGGAATCGACGTCCGTCCGTTCTCATCGGTGATGATATTTCCATGCTTTCCAATCTGTAAGCCTTTCATTGTCTGCGGAATTAAAGGATTAGGACTCTGACCAATTGCGATTAGTGCTGTATCAATCTTCATTTTTTCCTCGGAGCCAGGAATAGGGATGGGACGTCTCCGACCAGAATCATCAGGTTCTCCAAGCTGCATTTTGATAAATTCAACTTCGGTTAAATGACCTTCTTCATCTCCAATGAATCGGACCGGGTTTGTCAGTAACATAAAAATCACGCCTTCTTCTTTTGCATGGTGAATTTCTTCAGCACGCGCAGGCATCTCTGCTTCAGTTCGACGGTACAGCACATATGATTTTTCAGCACCAAGACGGAGCGCTGTTCGAGCGCAATCCATAGCAACATTGCCAGCGCCAAACGTTGCAACCTTCTTTCCAATCTTTATCGGAGTATCAGACGTCGGAAAATCATACGCTTTCATCAAATTAACTCGAGTTAAAAATTCATTTGCCGAATACACTCCATCAAGATTCTCCCCAGGGATATTGAGCCAATTTGGAAGACCTGCACCGGTTCCAATAAAGACAGCATCATACTCTTTCAACAACTCATCTACAGTAATTGTTTTCCCAACGACAACATCATAAATAATATTCACACCTAATTTGGTTATATAATCAACTTCAGCTTCAACGATTTTTTTTGGCAAGCGAAATTCAGGGATACCATACATCAGCACGCCACCAGGAGCATGTAATGCTTCAAACACAGTAACAGTATACCCCATCTTTGCCAAATCAGCTGCACAGGTAAGACCAGCGGGACCAGCACCTACAACAGCAACCTTCTTCCCAAGCAATGGTTGCTTTTGTGGAATTTTAACGCCTTTCTCTCGTTCGTAATCAGCGATAAAACGTTCGAGACGACCGATACCTACTGGCTCGCCAATTTTTTTTAGAGTACATTCTCCCTCACATTGTGTTTCATACGGACAAACTCTGCCTGATATAGCAGGGAGGTTATTTTTTGCTTTAATGATTTCAGCTGCTTTTTCAAAATCACCTGAGGCGATACAAGCAATGAAACCAGGGATGTCAATTTCCACAGGGCAACCATTCATGCATGGTTTATTTTTACATTGCAGACACCGTTTTGCTTCTTCAACTGCAATTTCTTTACTGTATCCATACGGTACTTCTTTGAAATTTTTTATCCGTTCTTGTGGTGTTTGTTCAGGCATCTCATGTTTTGTTTTTCGAACGTTCATACGACCACACCCGCTAACCTACAGGCTTCACCTTCTTCATGGATAAACCTGCGGTTCCGGAGCATAAGATTTTCATAATCAACCTTGTGGCCATCAAACTCAGGGCCATCGACACATGCGAACTTTACCTTTCCATCAACTGAAACGCGACAACCACCACACATTCCAGTCCCGTCAACCATAATTGGATTTAAACTCACCAATGTTTTAATATTATATTTCTTCGTTAACTCTGATACAACCTTCATCATAATAATAGGACCGATTGCCATCACCATATTCACGTTTTCTTTTTTTTCGATGATCTCTTGTACTACATCACTGACAAAACCTTTGTGACCTTTTGAACCATCATCTGTAGTAACATAAAATTCGTCACTAAACTGAGCGATTTCTTCTTCTAATATCAAAAGTTTTTTCGTCTTTGCTCCAAGGATCGATATTACATAATTGCCGGCTTGTTTCAACGCTTTTACAATAGGATACAACGGTGCAATACCAACACCACCACCAACACAAACCACAGTACCATATTTTCTTATATCTGAGGGCGCACCAAGCGGTCCAACAAAATTAAGAATGCTGTCTCCAACATTTAGAGTTCCTAGCTGTTGTGTTGTCTTACCAACCTCTAAAAAGATAATCGTAATCGTTCCGTGATCTCGGTCAAAATCAGCGATAGTTAGCGGAATGCGTTCTCCTTTTTCATCAATGCGAAGAATGATAAACTGACCTGGTTGAGCCTTTGCGGCAACAAGTGGGGCTTTGATTTTCATCATTTTTACCGTATCAGATAAAATCTTTTTTTCAAGTATTTCATACATAATGAACACATTTTTTGTAGTACGTTTTCAGTAATTTTTTTGCTTCTTTAATACTTTGTGTTTTATGAATTCATCATTGTGTTATCTGATAAAAAAATTTTGTAAAAAAGATAAATATATCAAGAAAATAAAAAAAAGAAGGTAAGGTATGTTTAAATGACACCTTGATCCATCATTGCATCTGCTACTTTTACAAAGCCTGCAATGTTTGCTCCTCGGACATAGTCGATTTTATCTTTTGAGATCCTTCCGTATTTCACACACGCTTCATGAATATTTTTCATGATTTGTCGGAGCTGTTTGTCGACTTCGTCAGCAGACCAAGTGATGCGGATACTGTTTTGTGTCATTTCAAGACCTGAGACTGCGACGCCGCCCGCATTGACCGCTTTTCCAGGAGCATACATGATTTTCTCAACAAGAAGTTTTACCGCATCAGCAGTACATCCCATATTTGACGCCTCTGCAACAAGAATACATCCATTTTTAATCAATGTTTTTGCATCATTTACATCAAGTTCGTTCTGAGTTGCACAGGGCATAGCAATATCGCATTTTACTTCCCATGGCTTTTTCCCCGGATAAAATGGGACTTTGAATTTCTTTGCATAATCTTCCACACGATCATTGTTTGATGCCCGCATCTCAAGCATATAATCAATTTTTTCCCCTTTGATACCATCTTTATCATAAACGTATCCATCGGGACC
Source organism: Candidatus Thermoplasmatota archaeon (assembly GCA_038884455.1). Lineage (NCBI taxonomy): Archaea > Methanobacteriati > Thermoplasmatota > Thermoplasmatota archaeon. The sequence goes on from JAWABU010000023.1 coordinate 28,842, forward strand.
AGAAAGAGTAACGACTTTACCACCAAGTTCGGTGATCTTCAGTGCTGCGCCCCATGCAACATTACCAAATCCTGAAAGTGTGACAATCTTTCCTTTGAAACTTTCATTTTTTAATGCCAGCATCTCTGCAGCAAAATAGGTTGCCCCATAACCAGTTGCTTCGGGTCGTATAAGGCTACCGCCCCAATTGACGCCTTTTCCGGTAAGTACCCCAGTAAATTCATTTCTCAGTTTTTTATACATGCCAAACATGTACCCGATCTCTCGACCGCCTACTCCAATATCTCCTGCGGGAACATCGGTGTTTGGGCCGATATGACGTGACAATTCAAGCATAAATGCTTGGCAGAAACGCATAATCTCTGCATCTGATTTGCCACGGGGATCAAAATCAGATCCTCCTTTTCCTCCACCCATTGGTAGACCAGTGAGGCTGTTTTTGAATATTTGTTCAAAACCCAGGAATTTTAAAATACTCAGGTTGACACTTGGATGGAAGCGTAAACCTCCTTTGTAAGGTCCGATTGCACTGTTAAATTCAACTCGATATCCTCGGTTTACTTGAATTTCTCCTTTGTCATCAACCCATGGTACTCGAAACATAATTACTCGTTCTGGTTCAACAATTCTTTCAAGTATTTTTGCTTTTTGATATTTTGGATTTTTTTCGATAAAGGGCATGAGTGATTCGACAACTTCTTGTACTGCTTGATGAAACTCTTTTTCCCCAGGATTTTTTTGTATAACCTTATCCATAAATGCCTGTACCTTTTGGTCCATACTTATTTACCTCCAAATAGTTGGTGACCGGTATTACCAATTATTATTAAAACTTTGGGGATAGTATGGTATTTAAAAATATTTTACTGATTTTTATAAAAACTTGAATTTTTTGTATTTTTCTCAAAATTTGTTTAACGAAAGATAAGTTGTTTGCTATGTTTTTGGCATGTATACCACTATAAATATCGTTCGTGTACAATGGCTACATCCCGAAATGAATCCATAAATTCAGCATAACGTCTCATTTTGCTGTGAGAATCACGCACAGCAAACAGAAAAAATCATAATTCAACAAGCTTTTTTACAGATTTTTTCAACA
>JAWABU010000024.1 GCA_038884455.1 Candidatus Thermoplasmatota archaeon
AATAACAGAAAAGATTTAACCGAACATATAACTACACTTACTGAGTTTAAGAAAGATAGAATCGCTTTTCATATGAATGAAATGAAAAAACTACTTGAAATGAGTTTAAAAGCACAAGAAAAAAATAAGCGAAGAACATAAAATATTTTTTCAATATCTTTTTATACTCCTTTTTACACTCTTTAGTGATGACAACAAAAAAGAAGTCTGTAAAAAGAGGTTTATCTCCTGCGAAAAAAGCATGGATCACCCGTAAGATAAAAAGTGGAAAATCCAAGTATCAAACAGCAAAGGAACTTAATATTTCTAAAGATACTGTATATAACATAGCGAAACACCTTCCAAGTAAACCTTGTGGATGGCCAGGGATACGGGGAAAAACTCTTGATTTACTCCAAGAACTTGTAACGAAAGGATATGCATTTTCTTCATCTAAGGATGCCCAAGGTCGATTTATAATATTAAAGAAGTATTTTCCTACTATTCATAGAGTACGTATGTTCGGCAGATCCATCTTTTACTTAGAAGGAAAAGAACAGATAGCGACTCAGGAATTTTTATGGCATATAAACAAGAAAATAATCAGTTATCAGGAATTAAAACAGGTAACTAAGGTTTTTGGTATTGATCTAAGTAAACAGGATAAAGAGGCGTTCCTTCTCAGAAAAAGAGGAAACAGAAGATTTGGAAATCAAAAGGTCCAAAAACAGGATTCTCTCCGAGAAAAAGGTGATTCTTTCTCATTTTTTTACCTTCGGAAGTACTGTAAGTATCTCTATTTTTTCGATGAAAATACTCGTAAGATTGCCCTAGACGGTATCTTTTTTTATTTTATATCTTCAATTCCATCGCTGAAATCAGCAGATCGGTTCGAAAACTCATCAAACGCAAGCTGCATATCAACGATCATATCGCGCAGCAGCCGATCGATTCGGTCATTTTCGAACTCCTTCATCCCATCGATATCAGAGAACAACTTCCCCAGGTAGTTTGTCTCATTTTTATGGATCTCAATATTGTATAGTACTTCCTCCATTCTAAATCCCTCAAATTCATAATAAACAGAAGAAATATAATAATCTTTTGGTTAAAATTAAAAAAAAATGATGGACGTCTACAGCATCCGTTCAATAAGAGTGTTGATGTCCTTACCACGGTAGCCGAGCGCTCCACCCATGGTTACCGGTCGTTTAATCCCTTCATATCCTTTTCGAGGGGGGTTTAACCGGAACAATGGTTTCACCTCAGGAATATCTTTATACGAGATTTTTCCCTCGACAAGTGCCTCTGACAGCTGTTCAATACTTTGATACGAGGTTGCTTCCTTGAGGTACTCATCGGTAATCGGTTTATCACCAATCAGCATGCCACGACTTTTGACCAGTTTTTCTAAGGTTTCTTTGGTGATTTCTCCCCAGGTGGTATAATCTTTTACCACTTGGAGCATACCTTTGTTCACCTCGTTTTCCTCGAGGAGCACACAGTGATTTGCCCGAGTTAACCGTAGTAGTTGTAGGGTTTTATGTATATCTGGTTTGATATGGATTGTCCCACGGATTCGAACAACAGCAAACACCATACGTTTTTATCCCTCCGTTTGAGTAGCCACTGGTTGCGATACATCCTGAGATGATGATGGTTGGATGCTTCCAGCGGTAATGTTAATCTTTGCAATCTCCTCAGGGGTAACCCGCGTCTCAGTGTTCACCCGAAGAGAGTTGTACACGGCTTTCGCATAATTGACGACAGTTTTTGTTTGTCCTTTGGTAAACCCCCAGCAGTCTTGAATACCAGCGAGGCGCAGTATCTTTTTTGCAACATCGCCAACCGCAAGGCCAATACCTCGAGGAGCAGGTTTAAACGTCACTTCAACTGACCCACTTTTTCCAGTTATTGAAAAAGGAACAGTATGTGGGGTTTTACATCCACATTCCCAGGATCCGCATCCCCGTCGAACTTCGATGATATTCAGTTTTGCGTTATCAATAGCTTTTTTAATACTTGTTCCAACCTCACGACCTTTTGCCTGACCAAGACCAACATACCCATTTTTATTACCCACTGCAACAGTGATGACAAATTTTACACGACGTCCTGAATCAGTCATCCGCTGTACCATTTTTACGTCTATGACCTCATCTTCGATATCAGGAAGTAACAGATCAATGAGTTCAGGTTCTCGAATTGGAAGACCGGTTTTTAATGCATCACTCATGGTTGTAATCTGACCAGATTTTACCAGTTGCCCAAGTCGTGTTTTCGGCATCCATTCAATTAACGGAACATCCTCTGATAACGGATCAGCACTTCCTCTACTCCTTCTACCCTTCCCTTGCGGCGGCATCATTCCTTACCTCCTTGAAGTATTTTAGTTTTTACTGCTTCAACAGCAGCTGCAATATCAGCATTCAAATGTTTCCCAAGGATTCTCTCTTCAGAGGGCAACATTTCAGGGTCATGTGGGCAGACAATTCCTGCATCAACAACACCTTTTAATGCGGCAAAGAGGGTGTTTCCCTTCGTTGGTTTATTTCGTCCGATATCTAAAATTCCTTCGGTAATTCCATGTTGTTTTGCGCGCACTCCTGCAAGCAGACCGGTAAGATATGCAGCAGGTGTCGCAGCTGATGAATATTTCCATGCATATTTTGTCGTGAGTTCTTTTGAAAACGCAGAGGCAAGAACCTTGTCTCCACTCTGATCAAATGCAATGACTTGTACTCTGATATACTGTAGCGATCTTCGGGCAACAATCCGTGGTTTTTTTGATTTCAGTAGCTTTAATCGTTTTCGGTAGTCAGTTCGTCCCTGACGATGTCGTCGTGGTTTGACATGATATCGTGGACCTGCCTTCATTGTTTTTCCTCCTTAAGAATACCATCTGCAATCAGCCGTGTTTTCAGGTATTGTTTGTTCCGGAATTCTCCACCTTTTGCTTTTTGATAATAGAGTCGATACACATGAGGTGTAATGGTTTTCGTATCACGGAGCTCGCGGAGATAGGTTCGTAACGGTCGAATCGTTCGAATCCATCGTTCTTTACGAGGCAATCGTGCATATTTTTTTCCTTTTCGAGATCCAATCCCTCGTCGCCGTCCTTTCTCCCGTTGCTTTTTTAAATAGTTTTTTCGACCACGAGATATCCCTTTGATTGGTTGTGCTTTGATAGCACCACCGTTAATGAGAATTGAAACATCATGTCTAGTTACTGCTTTTGCTATTTCGTCAAGCCGGTCAGGATCCATCCACACCCGGTTTTGACCACATTTTAAGATATCTGCTGCCATACGTCGTTGATTTCGAAGATCAGTCATACTCTTACACCTTCATATTTAATACACGAATGTTACGTTCTTGAGCTTTTTTTGCAATTTCCTGACGTTTTTTCGTTCCAACGGTCGCACCGATTCGTGCTGCCTGGGTTTTCGGATCGAGTTTGTCAAGTTCAGCTGGAGTATGGATAATCACTTCTGAAAAACCTGAGGGATGCAATCCTCGGACATCATGAGGTCCTTTAAATCCAATACGGACTTTACTTGGTCGGTATTTGAAGTTTCTTCGCATCTTTGAGGTATACCCGTCAGGAGCACGCCAGTTCCGGGGAATCCGTTTATAGCGGAACCATTCTTCTCGTAAAAACTCAGGAGTTCGTTTTTTCAGTTGTTTCCGAATACGAAGCTGTCGTTTGAGATCATCGGTTACTACTGGTTTAATTTTTGGTTTGTAGCGCTGTTCTGTTTCATCAACAATTTCAACTTCATCTTGTACCGAAGATTTTTTATCTGAATCTTCGGTTTTTTCTTTTTCTTCTACCGCTTTTTTTGTTTCGGTCGGTTTTGTTTTCTCTTCGGTATCTTTTTTTTCCGGTTTCTTTTCTTTTTTGTGTTCAGGTTTTTGGTGTAATTGTTCAATAATGTCTGATGCGTTTTTCTTTGAAATACCTTTAATTTTTGTCAGATCTTCAACGCTTGCACGTCGGAGTTTTTCCATTGAATCATACCCGTGGCTATAGAGTAGTTCAGCTTTTGCTTCTCCAACTCCTTTTAACGAAGTAAATTCTTTAATAACGTCTTTTTTCGTCATGTGTTTACCCTCGCGTACTAGTTAGATAAATGCCGTCTTGGAACACACGGACATCTCGATTTTTTACCTTGGTCGCTCGTTCGATATTTGCAGCTGTTTGTCCAACTTTTTCCCGGTCAATACCAGAAACAATGACGATATCTCCTTTGACTTCAACTTTGACGTTGTCGCAAATCTCAGCATATCGTGGTGCGCGTTCGCCAAGGAAGTTTTGAATCACTACTCTGTTTTTATCGACACTTGTTTTGATTGGGAAATGTGAATATACGGTTTTCATCGTGTAAGTATATCCTTCGGTTACGCCTTTGATCATATTTCGAACATGTGCTCGATACGTACCGACTAATGCTTTTTCTTTCCGATGGATCGTACCGCGGCAGATGATTTCAATACAACCGTCGTGCAGCTGAATTTCAAGTTTGGGGTGATTCATGGTACGAGTCAGCTCACCATGAGGTCCTTTGATCGTCATGACACCTTGTGCATAGGTCGCTGTTACGTGTTCTGGGATTTTGATAGTTTCCTTCAGTTCGGTTTTTTCAGACATATCATGTCACCTTTCTTTCACTACACGTCGATACTTAGTAAATAAACGCGAGTAATTTTCCTCCGATGCCTTTCTGTCGAGCTTCATAATGCGACAAGATTCCTTCAGTGGTTGTCATAATGAGGAGTCCGAAATCACGCGCTGGGAGATACCGTGATTCCCATTTTTCCATCTCTTCTCGTTTAATGGGATACCGTGGTTTTATGACACCGCAATTGTTGATATTTCCTTTCAGTTTGACCTGAAATGCTCCAGCTTTTCCATCATCAACGTATTCGTAATTTTCTAAGTATCCTTTTTCTTTTAAAACAGTAAGAACGCCACCAATCAGTTTTGATGAGGGACGAATCGTACAGGTACTCATCCCACGCATCTGAGCATTTTTGATGGTTGATAATGCATCTGCAAGTGGATCATTTAACATTTATTTTCACACGCCCCTTTTTTAATCATATTTTTTAAATCCAAGTTCTTCAGCTTTGTCTCTGAAACATTGACGGCAGAGATGTAGTCCATATCTGCGGATGATTCCACGTTTTCGACCACAGAGTTCACATCCTACTTTCCGACCGAAAAACTTCTTTCGCTCTTTGATTCTCATGTGACCACCTCAACCTTATACTGCTCGGTGAGTAGCTTCATCGCTTCGTCAATGGTAACTTGATGTTTCTTTGGGATTTTCCGTTGGTCAATCCGACGATGTTTCACTCGATACCCTGGTTTTTCAAGGGTAACACAAATATCCATACCAAAAATTCCAATTGTTGGATCGTATTTTTGTCCTTCAAATAAGGTATGATCAGGAACGCCAAAGGATAAATTTCCTTGGCTATCAAAGGAGTAATCAGCAATTTTATTATCGCGGGTTTTCAACGCATCAATTAAAAACTTTTCTGCCTTTTTTTTCCGAAGGGTGACTTTGCATCCAATCGGCATCATTTTCCGTAGACCCCAATCCTTATTCGTTGTTTTTGATAAGGTTTGAACTGGTTTCTGACCGGTGAGTTTTTGAAGAACCGTCTCAGCTTTTTTGAGTTTTTCACCTGCTTCTCCGACACCGATGTTTACCGTAATTTTTGCAACGTATGGCTGGATCATTTTTGCATGTTGTTTCTTCTGAGGAATCTTTTTTGGAGCTTTTTTTACTTCTGATGTTTTTGCTACGTTTTTCTGCGATGTTGTCATTGTATGGTCACCTCAGGTAAGCTAATCGCTGGTTTGGTTTTTCCAACGGGAAATACGTAGTCTGTGATTGTTGAGAATTCAGTTGCACCCGTCATATATGCAAGATTTGGTTTTGATGAAGGTACAATTTGAATTTCTTTGATATTTGCAAGTTCACCGACATGACTACCGCCGGTAATTAATGCAACCACTCCTCGTTCAAATTTAAAAACATCAGAAACAGTGTTATCTTTCAGATTAAGTTTGAGGACATCGCCAGTTTTATATTCGTCTTTCTCGACCAGCAGATTGCGTCCATCATGGAGATGAATCTGGATTTTTTTCCCTTTGATAATTGATTTATTTTTTATCAGGCAAAGTTTCCATTCTGCATCAATACTTTCAATGGGGACAAGACAGAGTTTTCCATTTCGATCATACATCATCCGAAAATCCTTTTTTAGCTTCGGGATAGACACAACATCCATCAATCCAACTGGAAACTTATGGTTTTTCCGAGGGACACCGTCGACAAGAAGTTCACCATGTGCAACTACTCGTTTTGCTTCTTTGTACGTATCGCAGAGTTTCAGATAATCCCGAGCGATTATTCCAAGTGGAACTGATTGATCAAGAGCATGGGGACCTGGCTGAGCCTTGATAATCCATTTCTTCTCCTTTCGAGGTATTTTTAGTGTTCTTGATGCAGCAAGTCGTTTCAAATGTTTACTCATGCTTTACCCTCCGTATCCTTTTTTTTCTTTGCTGCAGGAGCTGATTTCTGTTCGCTCTCAGCAACAGCTATCTCTTGCTTTTCTTCTGTTGTATCAGCAGCAGGTTGTTTTGGTTCAGGTGGTACTTCTTCTCGGACTTCTTGGGGTTGTTCTCCTGTTTTCTGTTCTGCTTCTTGTGCTGCTTTTTTTTCTGCGGCTTTTGCTTCTGCTTCAGCTTTTCGTCGTGCTTCTTGTTGTTCCCTGAGTTGCTCTTCTGCTTCCCGTTCGATTTCTTTTCGTACTTCAGCTGATACCTTTCGTTCGAGTTTCTCACGTCGCCATTTATCAGTCAGATTTAATTTCGTAATCAGGAGCGTACTTGCATGCAGTGGTTTTGGTATTTTTTTACCATCTGCTTTCACAATGGTTACTCCTTCGAGTTCAACGAGTTGGTTTCGAACGTCAACTCGTGTCACTTTATCTTCATGTCCCTTGTAACTTCCGCGCATAACTTTTGCGGTATCTCCTTTGATAATAGGGATACTTCGCCGGTCGTATTTTAATAACAAATTTTCAGCAAGATGCGCCGATGTCCATTTTCGTTTTTTATGCAGCGGAGCATTGTATAAAAACTTCCGTTGTTTTCCTGGTTTTTTTGACCTTGTCATATACCATCAACTCATACAATAATCGGTGCTAATGATGCAATTTTTGGCCATCGTTCAGCAGCCTCAAGGGCAACAGGTCCTTTGATTTGTGTTCCTTTTGTTTCTCCGGTATCGGTCACGAGAACAGCAGCGTTATCCTCAAATTGAACCATAGTTCCATCCGGTCGTCGGAATGGTCTCCGTTGACGAACAATGACTGCCTTGAGAATCTGCCGTTTCATATCTGAGGCACCTCGTTTTACACTGACGATAACAAGATCTCCAACGCCAGCAGTTGGTGTTCGCCGATGAACGTTTTTCAGTTTTGGTGTCATCATGATTTGAACAACTTTTGCACCTGTATTGTCAATACAGTTTAATCGTGCTCCAACGGGAAGACCCCGCATTACTCGACCAGCGATTCCTTTCATAGTTTACTTCACCTTTTAGATTTTCTCGATTGCAACAAATGAGACGGTTTTACTGAGTGGTCTACATTCAGCGATTCGGACATTATCCCCAGGTTTAACTTTGATACAGGGAGGACAATGTGCATGGTATTTTGATGTTCTTTTTTCATATCGCTCATACTTTGGAACAAACCGCATGTATTCTCGTTTAATGGTAATTGAATCCTGCATTTTTGTTGAAACAACCACACCGGTTAGTATCTGCCCGCGAATCGGCAGTTTCCCATGAAAGGGACAGTTTATATCTGAACAGGTTGTTTGTGGTGGTTCAACAGGAACACCTATGTTCCGAGTTGTTTGGTTTTTTTCTGCCACTATGTTCACCTTGCTTTTTTTATTCTATCTTCAGGTCGATACATCAATCGTTTTCCTTCAACGATTATTTTTTTTCCGTGATAGTCGAATTCAAAGGTTGCTGTTTCTTTAGCGATGCGTTTTCTTTTTCCTTTGATTTCGATGATGAAGGTATGTTTTGTTTCATCGATGACAACACCAGATTTTTGAATCCAGGTTGGATCGGTACATGCAACAATATTGATACGTCGTCCGATGAGTTCATCGTGAACGATATCTATATCCATTGGTGCCTCGCATGAAGAGCGAAAGAGGTGGTACTACGGTTTTAGATCACTTCAACGACGAAACCAAGCTTCGTCAACGCATCTTTTACTTTCGCTCGGTGATCCCCTTGGAGTTCTATTTTTCCTTCTTTGATAGTACCGCCGCATGCGCAGATAGATTTCAGATTGCTTACCAGGGCGCCGAGATCAAGGTCGTGAGGGTTGATACCTTCAACAACCGTCATCACCTTGCCGTATCGCCGTTGGTCAACTGCAACCGTGATCTTTTGCTGCTCACGAGCGATTTCTTCACAGACACAGATCTCTTTAGGTAGACCACATTTCGCGCAAATATCACTCATTTGATTTCTCCTTCCTCCTGCATAACGGTAAGTATGCGTGCAATGGATTGTCGTATCTGCCTGATTTTTCCAGGTGATGGAGATGATCCACCCATTGCAGATACACCTCGTTCATGCATAAGATCAGCTTTTAACTCCTGGAGCTTCTTTTTTCGCTCATCAGGACTTAGCTCACGGATTTCTTTAACTTTTAACGCTATTGGTATCACCTTCTTCAATTAGTTTTTTAATATGTTTCACAATGAGTTCTGCTGTTTTTTGGCCGATACCCGGGATTGCGAGAATATCTTCAAGGTTCATTGAGTAGAGTTCTTCAAGTGAGGTAATCTTTGCTTTTTCAAGTTTTTTAACAACTGCTGGTCCGATACCTTGGATCTGGGTGATCTTTTTGATATCTGTTTTCTTTTCCAGTTCTGGTTCAGCTTTGATCTCGGTTTTTCTTTCTACGATTCTTTCAATCTGTTTTTTCGCTTCACCTTCTTCTTTTCGTATTATCACTTCGTCAGGAAGTTTTGCATCAGGTCGCATGATCCGGACTTTGACACCAAGGACTCCTGGTTTTAATTTTGCAACAGCATACCCGGTATCCATAACTTCTTTTGCTGTTTCACCGCAGTATTTGATATGTCCTTCAACAAATTTCTCGGTTCGGTGGCGCGCACCGGTAAGTTTTCCTGCAATGATAACTTGGCATCCTTTTGCCCCCGCATTCATAATCCGTCGAACCGTTGAATGTCCTGCTCGTCTGAAATGCCATCCTCGTTCGAGGGCTTCAGCTAGCTTTTCTGCCATAATCTGTGCATTGAGTGATGCTTGTGCTCCTGCCTCTTGAATCTCAATTTGAGGATTATCAACATTATATTTTGTTTGAATATTCTCGGTTAACTCTTTGATTTTTGCACCGCTTTTTCCAATTACCATACCTGGTCGTTCGACAAGAATGTTCACGCGGGTCCCAATCGGTGTTCGTTGGATGGTCATGCCGCCAAAACCAGCGCCTTCGATTTCATTGATGAGAAATTGTTTTATTCGTACTCGTTTGACGTTTTCCCGAACAAATTTCCGTTCGCTTGCCATTTATTCAACCTCTTCGAGAATAATTTCGATGTTCGTGGTTTGTTCATTTTTATTGGTTGCTCGTCCATGTGCACGAGGCATATAGCCTTGTATTGTTCTTCCCTGGTATGCAGCAATATGCGTGATTTTCATGTTGTCAACATCGAAACCTTTGTATTCAGCATTGTTTTCAGCGTTTTTAACAACCTTTAACATATAGCTTGCTGTTTTTTTCGGAAAGCTTCCTGGTCCGATTCCTTTCTGATGATGAACTTTTTGTTTATGGTAGACTGCAGGCAATGCTCGTTTCATTTCGATGATCTCTTCAAGGTATTTTTTTGCTTCAGCAACAGTCATTCCTTTCAATGCATGAGCACAGTTAATTGCGTCTTTCCATGAGCAATGAAGTTCGTAGCCATAGGCTTTTGCGCTTTTATCTGGGTCTCGTTCAGCTGTATATTTTGGCATAGTCCATCACTTTAACGGCATAAATTTCGATGACCGGGTAGCTCCTACACCAGGTCCGGTATGTTTTACTTTTTTTCTCGTCAATGCAAATTCTCCAAGATAATGACCAAGCATCTGTGGTTGAATTGACACTTTTTCATAATCTTTTCCGTTGTGGACAAGAATGGTATGACCAATAAAGTCAGGTAAAATAATCATGCTTCGACAATGGGTTTTAATGAGGTCACCATGTTGTGCTTTTTTCACATCTTCCCAGAGCTTATTTTGATCATAGGTTAAACCACGTTTTAACGTTCTTCGTGCTCGTGACGGTAGAATCGGTATTAATTCTTCAAGAGGCATTTTTTTGATTTCTTCGATGGTGTGGCCATAGTAAAGAAACTCTTTCTTCCTGGTTTCGATTTTTTTGCGTTGTTGTTTCCGTTTGCTTTTTGCTGAAACACCAAATTCTTTTTCTACCATGATCTTACCTTCTTCCAGCTCTGCGAGCAGCAATATGACCAACCTTGCGACCTGGTGGTGCTCCACGTGAAACTGTGCTTGGTTTACCGATATGCTGGTGACTTCCACCACCATGAGGATGATCAACAGGGTTCATTGCAACTCCTCGAACCACAGGATATTTTTTCCCTTTCTTTCGCCGTGCAAAAAATTTTTTCCCTGCTTTCATAAATGGTTTTTCTTTTCTTCCGCCACCAGCAGCAATGCCGATGGTTGCGCGACAATTTGAATTTAAGGTTTTAAACTGACCTGAGGGTAGTCGGATGACCGTTCGATCTGCTTCATGGGAGACAATTGCTGCTCCGCTTCCACCTGCTCGAACCAGTTTTCCACCGTCGCCAGGTGTTACCTCGATATTATAGATAGGATATCCTTCAGGTACGATACCAATCGGGAGAACATTTCCTAGTTCACAGTCATTTTTACTTCGAGAATATTTTATCTGTTGGCCGACTGTTGTTCCTTCGGTTGCAAGGATCAAGGTTTTTGTTTTATCCTCAAGCATGAGTTCTGCAACTGGTGCGCTCCTTCCCGGATCGTGGAGAATGTTTACTACGGTACCTTGTACTTCTTGAGCAGGAATATATTTTACTTCTCCTCGATTTTTATGAGTTGGTGCAGTATATCGTCCGCGAAACCGCCCACGTCGTTGTTGGATAAGATTCTTTCCCATACCTCACCGCTCCTTAGAATACCCCGATTCGCATGCCGATATCTTCAGCTTTCACCTCTGGCATGAAGACAACCAGGGCATGTTTTCCTTGAGGCGTGATTCTTGTATTTACTGTTTTTACTTTCGCATCAAACATTTTTTCAACCGCTTTTTTAATTGTTGCTTTGGTTGCTGTTCGTCGAACAATGAATTCTAATGCATTGTTTTTTTCCATGTGTTGCATGGTTTTTTCAGTGACATACGGATGGAGAATAATGTCATATGGATCCATCTATTTCTTCCCTCCAAACATCGAAAATGCTGATTTGGTAAAAACGGTTAAGCGACCTGCAGTACCGCCTGGTGCAAGGTCTTCAATATCAAGAGATGCAGGGGTTGTAATGTCAACGCCACTGAGATTGCGAGCGCTTTTTTCCAACTCCTTGTTCGTTGCAACGATTAGCACTGATTTCGGGATCCGATATTTTCGTCCCCTCATTTTTCCGCGACCTGCCCGGATGTGTTTACCGTGTATTGCTCGTTCGACATCTGCGTAGATACCGAGTTTTTGAAACACAGTGATAACGTCTTTTGTTTTTGTTATCTTTTCAAACGAATCATCAAGAACTACCGGCAAGGTTACAGTACTTTCAAAGCGATGCCCTCGTTGCGTTACTAAGTCTTTGTTTGCGGTTGCCGCAAGCGCTGAATTTCGGGCAAGGATTTTTTCTTTTTTATTGATTTTTTCCTTCCAGTTTTTTTCTGCTTTCGGTGGATGCGCCCGTCGTCCTCCAACGACACACGGTGCAAGCGCTGCTGCGTTTCCTTGAGTTAAACGTGGAACCCGAGACATCCCTCGTCCTTTTCCTACTGATTCGACAGCATGTCGTTTTCCTGCCATCGGATCTGCGCCGTAGGGTTGTCGTTGATTTGAATGAACGACATTGAAGGATTTTTTGATGATGTCTGGGCGGTAGGGTGTTTTGAAAACTGCAGGTAAATCGATTTTTTCCTGTGCTTGTCCATCAACACTATAAATATTGATCTTTGTCATGCTTAGACACCTTGTTTACTTGTTGTTGAGATGTAGGTTATTTCAGGTTTTTTGATTTGGACACCGCGTTGGTATCGTACTGCGTCACGCATGCCGATCAGTCGTTTTGCAGGTCCAGGAATTGAACCGTGAAGAAGGATGTAGGATGATTGAATAATGCCGTAATGGGGGAATCCACCTGCAGGCGTAATTTCTTCTCCGTTTTCACCGATTTTTAAGACGCGTTTGTTGAATTCGGTTCGTCGGTGGTATCCCATTTGTCCTGCTTGAGGAACTGTTGCTGGTATCCAGTTGGGATGCCATGCACCAGCAGTACCGATCATCCGTCGGTGTTTTGAGTTTTTGTGATGGAGGAGTTTTACACCCCATCGTTGAATGTGACCTTGGAATCCTTTTCCTTTGGTGACTGCAATGATGTCGAGCATATCTCCTTCGTGGATAACGTCGTTGATTTTCAGTTCTTTTCCAAGGATCTCTTGAGCGTATGTGATCTGTTGTTCAAGAGTTCCTCCGCCAATTTTAACTTCAGAGAGTTCAGGAGTTTTCTTAGGGATACCGATGAGTTTTGGTTGAGTATAGACAATTGCATGGATTTCGTCAGCATCTTTTATGAAATCCCAGTTTTTCTGACTTTGTTTTTTTGGGAGAGGGATGCGCCGGGAGAGTTCAGCATCCAGTTTTTCAGCCCAGATTTCACCGATTGCTTGCAATCCATAGGCTGTTTTTTGATATGCTCGGATTGCCGCTATTTTGATTGGTGGTGTTTCGACGACCGTGACCGCCATTTTCACCTCTCGACCTGAGGTTGTAGATGTTGGGCGGTAGTCAACAATAAATGCATGGGTCATTCCTGCTTTATAGCCAAAGAACCCTTGGATTTTTGGTTTGTCTCCACCTTCAGCCCAGCGGTTGATATGAGGAGTTTGAGTTGCAGCTCTTTTCCGTGGCGAAAAGCCTCGTGAACCTGGTATAGGACGATGTATATCTGGCATAGGTTAGCCTCTCATGTAGGGTTTTTTTCTGGTATGAACACAAAGTATTGTTCATGGTTTTTTCTATACCGTGACATCGTGCACACCGTCAAAAATTATGAGTATGACTGTGTGGTACCGGGTTTCTCGATGGAATTGCCCGATGATGTCTGGTATAGACCAGGAAGCAAGACATAAAAAAATTGGTATATAAATCTTATTGTGCAGGTTTTCATATGGTTTGTCTGTCTCTTTTTTTGTGGGTATATGTCTTCGCTGCAATATTTGTTCAAGATTTTTATGACGTAGGGTTTTAGAAATATTTATATACATATTTTGTATTTATTGTTAAAATGAAATCGTTACAATTTAAAATTTAGTTCAAAAGGTGGTTCCCTGGATCATTTGATTAAACTACTCAAAGATAACAACCTCAAAATTACACCGCAGCGCATCAGCATCCTCTCATATCTCGAACACCATCGCACGCATCCTACCGCTGATGACATCTATAAAGCACTCAAACAAAAAACACCATCACTCTCTAAAACAACGGTATATAACGCTCTCGAAACGCTCAAACAACACAACCTCATCCATTCATTAACCATCTCTGGCTCAGAAGCACGCTACGACATCAAACAAGAACTCCATCACCATTTCTACTGTACATACTGTAAAAAAATATTTGATATTGATCTCTGCTGTCCAAACATCGAGCAAGTCACGCAACAGGGATACCATATTGATGAAGTTCATGGATACTTTAGAGGGTTGTGTCCTCTGTGTCAAAGGAAACGTGAGCAGCCATGAATGAAACAACGCTCCATAAAATATCCTACGGAGTCTATATTGTCAGTTCCAAAAACGGTGAAAAATTTAACGGTCAAATCGCCAATGCACTCTTCCAAGTTACCGCTCATCCACCGACGATTGCTATGAGTATCAACACCCAGAATCTCACCCATGAGTATCTCCTCAAAAGCAAGGTTTTTAGTGTTTCGATACTTTCTGAACAAACCCCGATGCCGTTCATTGGTACCTTTGGATTTAAATCAGGAAGAAACATCGATAAATTCAACAACGTCTCCTACAAAATCGGAATTACTGGAGCACCAATTGTCCTTGATCACACCCTTGCTTATCTAGAGGGAACGATTCAGAACTCCATTCAAACAGGGACGCATACTGTTTTTATCGGAAGGGTTGAAAATGCAGAGATTCTTTCTTCGGACAAACCAATGACGTATGCGTATTACCATGAGATTAAAGGCGGCGTCTCACCAAAAACAGCACCAACGTACAGCGGCGCTGCTGATCAAAAAAAGAAAAAGGA
Organism: Candidatus Thermoplasmatota archaeon; assembly: GCA_038884455.1. Classification (NCBI taxonomy): domain Archaea; kingdom Methanobacteriati; phylum Thermoplasmatota; species Thermoplasmatota archaeon. The sequence continues at coordinate 14,585 of JAWABU010000024.1, forward strand.
GGAACCAAAAATGAATAAATATGTTTGTACTGTCTGCGGCTATGAATACGACCCTGCACAAGGAGATCCTGACAACAATATACCCCCAGGAACACCCTTTGAAAAACTTCCTGACAGTTGGGTATGTCCAGTCTGTGGGGCAGGGAAAGATGCATTTGAAATACAATAAAAGTCGTATAAGGGGGGAAAAAACCGTGTGTCAAACCTGTAATGAACCTCAGAAACACAAGAAGATTCAATATATGTGTGATTGTCAAAACAAGGCGTGCACCTGCGATTCAGTTATCGAATTCGATACTGATCCACATGCAACTCCATACTGTTGTGGTGCACCCATGAAACGAAAAAGATAACCTAAAAATGAGAGGGATAGATATGGGAAAAAAGAATAAAAAACTAAATATTAAGACTAAACCTGAAGAGCAAGCATTAACCACCAAAACAGCAACTGAAATGTGGAATCCCTTTGATGTCATTGAAAATATCAATCGATTTTTCTGGGATGATCCATGGATGCCGCTGTGGTGGCGACGCTGGCAGAACATTGAACCCTGGAATCAAACCATGATGCATGCAAATGCAAAAATCACTCCTGTCGATCTCGTTGACCACGGTGATCATTACCTGATTCATGCTGAGATGCCAGGTATTGCAAAAAAGGATTTAGATGTGCATCTCACCCCGACGAAAATTAGTATCTGCGGGAAAACGAAACTTGAGTTCGATGAGGAAAACAAAGGCTTTCTCAGACGAGAACGACGATACTCAACGTTGTGTCGAAACTTGCAGTTCCCTGAAGAGGTAAACCCGGAGGAAGCAGATGCAACATTATCTGAAGGGATACTCACCGTCAAGGTCCCAAAGAAAACTCCATCACCGCAGGGGAAAAAAGTACCGATTAAATAAAAACATATGCCCTATGGAGGAAACTTAGTATGTTAAGTAAAAAAATGGAACAATTGCTCAATAAACAAATCAATGCAGAACTCTGGTCAGCCTACCTGTACCTCTCCATGGCATCCTATTTTGAGGCACTCAATCTCAAAGGATTTGCGAACTGGATGTGGGTACAAGCACGAGAAGAAACAACCCATGCCATGCGGATTTATCAACACGTCGTTGACCGTGGTGGCCGAGTGCTTCTCACCTCAATTGACACGGTGCCCACCGAATGGAAATCACCGCTCCATGCATTTGAAGAGACACTCACCCATGAAGAAAAGGTTACAAGCATGATCAATAACCTGGTGAATATTGCAATTTCGGAAAAAGATCATGCCACAGGAGCTATGCTCCAATGGTTTGTCAACGAACAAGTTGAAGAAGAAGCATCAGCACATGATATCATCCAGCAACTCAAACTCATCGGAAAAGATACAAGTGGTTTATTCATGCTTGATAAACAACTTGGAGCTCGCGTGTTCACACCACCTGCAGATCTTAGCTTATACACGTCAAAAACAGCACCCTAACTCGAGATGGATGATTTTATGATTGGAACATTACCCAAACCTCTTCTTGAAACGCTCCTTGAAACACTTCCTGTTGAGTTTTCCGTGCTTGATGCTGATGATAACGTCCTTGCGTGGAACAAACACACAACCAGAATTTTCAAACGACCTGAAGCAGCACTCGGTCGAAATGTTCGCAACTGCCATCCACAGAAAAGCATCGCGAAAGTTGAACAGATTCTTGCTGAGATGAAACAAGGGAAACGAGATCGTGCACAATTCTGGATTGACCTTCCTCTTGGTCCACACAAAGAACCCCGTAAGATTCTCATTGAATATTATGCACTCCGCGATCATAACAAAAAGTATCTCGGCTGCCTTGAAGCATCCCAGGATGTCACGTTCCACCGAGAACTCCAAGGAGAAAAAAGACTTCTTGACTAATATAGAATAAAGATAAAGAGGTAAATACAGAGGTAAAAGAGTATGGATTTAGGACATTTTCAACTCAACGAACTTCTTCTCGCTGCATTAAAAAGTGAGCTTGAAAGCAAAACCATGTACACGCAACTAGCTCAAAAAATCAAAAACGGTCTGCTTTCGGACAAACTCCTTTTTCTTGCTGCTGAAGAAGAAAAACATCGGCAATACATCGAAGAACTCTACAAAACCCACTATCCAGATGAACCACTTACCATTCCAAAAACAACCCCGGTTCCGCTACCTGAACTTACCACTATCTCAGAAACTACAAAACTGAGTACCCTTCTTGCTCAAGCGATGCATGCCGAACAAGCAGCAGAAACCTTCTACCAAGAACTTGCAACACGATTTCCGAACGATACAAAAATCAAAAACACATTGTTGTATTTTTCAAAAATGGAGCTCGGTCATTATAAGATTCTGGAGCTCGAAAAACAAAGCATGGAACAATTTGAAGGAGCCGATGAATACTGGCCCATGATCCATGCAGGACCATAAAAAATTGTAGGGAGGATAGAAAAAAATGGAAACAAAAATAATACATAAAAAAACAAAAAATCTGCAAGGAACTCAAACTGAAAAAAATCTCCTAGCTGCATTTGCTGGTGAGTCCCAAGCGCGCAACCGGTATACCTATTTTGCTTCAGAGGCAAAGAAGGCAGGCTATGAACAAATCGCAGCGATTTTCCTTGAAACTGCTGACAATGAAAAAGAACATGCCAAGGTATTCTTCAAACATCTCCAAGGCGGCATGGTCGAAGTGGTTGCTTCGTATCCTGCAGGTGTTATTGGAGATACTATGCAGAATCTCAAAGAAGCAGCAGATGGCGAAAAAATGGAATGGGGTACGCTGTATCCAAATTTTGCAACGATTGCTGAAAAAGAAGGTTTCCCTGAGATAGCATTAAGTTTTCGAAACATTGCTAAGGTTGAAGCTGCCCATGAAAAACGGTACCGAAAACTCCTCGAAAACGTGGAAAATAGTCGAGTCTTTAAAAAAGACAAGGTTGTTAAATGGAAATGTCGAAATTGCGGTTTGATCTATGAGGGCACAGAAGCACCAGTGAAATGTCCAGCGTGTCAGCACCCGCAGAGCTATTATGAGGTTTTCGTTGAAAATTATTAGCTGAGTCTGGAGAACTGATGGTTATTACAGGTGACTTATGACTGCGGGTACTCCATCGTCAACCTATGACTCTGAGGTTGACTGTATCGGCTTGTTTTGTCCCATGCCGATTGCGATGGCGAAGGAAGCCATCGATGCTCTCGAAGTTGGGCAAATCTTAAAGATCTCAGCAGATGATCCAGCTGCTGAAGAGGATATTAAGCGCTGGGTGAAACGAACCGGTCATGAGATGGTATCGTTTGAAAAGAACAATGGTTTGCTGACGTTCTACATTAAAAAAATGAAATAAAAAAGATGTGATAAGGAAGAAAAAACTATGAAAAATGAAAAAATCATTTTATATGTTCAGACAAGTGATCAACCAGAACGACAATACGCGCCCCTGGTACTTGCGCAGACTGCAAAAATGATGGACCTTCAGCCGCAGATATACTATCTCGGACTGGGGTTAAAAATTCTGATGCCTGGTGTTGCAAAAAAAATTCATCTCGGAGATTTTCCCTCAGTGCATGAGATGATTATGAAGACCATGGAGATGGATATCGATATTTACGCCTGTGAAGCATCGAAACACATGCTCGGTCTTGAAAAAGTAGAACTCCTTCCAGGTGTGAAGATTGTTGGTGCAGGTACCCTCAATGATCTTGCATTAGATGCTGGAGCAACCATGTGGTTCTAACACCACTTTTGTTGAGGTTCGGAAAGCCTATGACTCGGATATATCTTGATCATGCTGCCGCGGTTCCTGTTGATCCGCGAGTCATTGAATTTGCACAGCCGTTTCTCTCGCAGATTATCGGGAATCCTTCGTCCCTGCATAGCGCTGGTCTTGCAGCACGACAGGCGCTTGAAGAAGCACGGCAGAAAATAGCTCGATTCATCAATGCAGAAGACGAACACACCATTCTTTTTACGAGCGGGGCAACCGAGGCAAACAATCTCGGCATCCGGGGTACGGCTCTGCGAAATAAAACCAAGGGTACCGCTGTTGCTGTGAGTGCAATTGAACATATATCCGTTCTCAATCCTGTAAAAGATCTGACTAAACAAGGATTCACCATGGTCTCTCTTCCTGTCGATTCAACAGGCTGTGTAAAGCAAGAGGATCTCTCAAACCTTGTCACAAAGGATACGATACTGACAAGTATTCAATATGCAAATAACGAAATCGGGACGATACAACCGATTCGAGAACTTAGCAAAATTATCCATGATCATGGTTCCTATTTGCATGTTGATGCAACTGCGGCTGCAGCATGGATCCCGATCGATGTTCGGCGTGATGGTATTGATCTTCTCACACTTTCCTCAAACGATCTTGCAGGTCCCCAAGGAGCAGGAGTTCTCTACGTTAAACCAGGGATCAAACTGCAGCCAATTATACTTGGAGGCGGACAAGAAAAAGGATTGCGGTCGGGTACTGAAAATCTGTTTGCAATTGTTGGAATGGGTGAAGCAGCCAGACTCATCCAGCAGGAGCAGCATCAAGAACGTCATCGTCTCCAGCCGATGAGAGATACACTGATTAAGGAGATTCTAACGATTGACCGCAGCTTTCTTACCGGTCATCCTCAGCATCGCCTCCCGCATCATGCAAGCTTTCGATTCAGTGGCATTGAAGGAGAAAGCATTCTTCTCAATATGGATATAGAGGGAATTCAGATCTCGACCGGATCTGCCTGCTCATCAAAAACCCTTGAGCCCTCCCATGTACTCCTCGCGATCGGTTTAAAACATGAGGAGGCTCATGGATCGATGGTACTTACGCTGGGGCGATCCACAACTCCCGATCAGATACCGCAAGTTATCCAGGCAACCAAAAAAACGGTTGATCGACTTCGTGCACTTTCCCCGCTTACTATGTAACCTGGAAGAAGATAGAAAAAAAAGAAATAAACCTTTGATATATGAGGTGAACGAAAACTATGACGCAGGTTGGATACAGTAAAAAAGTAATGGATCATTTCATGAACCCACGAAACGTCGGGGTGATCGAAAACCCAGATGGATATGGGAAAGTTGGTAACCCAGTTTGTGGTGATGTCATGGAGATATTTATCAAAGTACACAACAACATTATTACTGATATCAAATTCAGAACGTTTGGTTGCGGCTCAGCAATTGCGACGAGCAGCATGGTGACTGAGCTTGCAAAAGGAAAAACCCTTGATGAAGCGTTACGGCTCACAAGGAAAGATGTTGCTGATGAGCTTGACGGGCTCCCTCCACAGAAAATGCACTGCTCGAATCTTGCTGCAGATGCACTTCATGCTGCAATCAAAAATTATCAACAAAAACAAAAATTAAAATAAAGTGTAAGAAAAGGAGAAAAAACGTATGACACAGAAAAAAGAAATCTATAAATGCACAATATGTGGAAATATTGTTGAGGTGCTCCACGAAGGCGTTGGAGAACTTGTTTGCTGTGGTGAACCCATGCAGCTTCAAAAAGAAAACACCGTTGATGCATCGAAAGAAAAACATGTTCCCGTGATTGAAAAAACCAAAACCGGAGTTAAAGTAACGGTAGGTAGCATCCCTCATCCAATGGAAGAAAAACATTACATCGAATGGATTCAGCTTATAGCTGATGAGGTTTCCTATCGGAAGTTTCTCAAACCTGGTGACAAGCCAGAAGCAGAATTCCCAGTAACTGGGCAGAAACTGTCAGCTCGTGAATACTGTAACATCCATGGACTCTGGAAAGCCTAAATCAAACCATTCTCCATCTCTTTTTTTTATGCGGCAAACCATCCTCGAACCCCTGTTTTTTAGCAGAAATCTCACCGATGCAGATATTGCACGGTTTCACCAAACAATCCTTGATTTTTATCATAATCATGGCCGATCATTTCCCTGGAGAAACACTGATAATCCCTACCATATCCTTGTCTCAGAGGTGATGCTTCAGCAGACACAAACTGATCGAGTTGTCCCGAAATACGAGCAGTTCCTCCGTACGTATCCTGATGTAGAACGTCTTGCAGCTGCTTCATTTCGAGAGATTCTTTCAGTGTGGCAGGGTCTTGGATATAATCGCCGAGCGTTAGCATTGAAAAAAACAGCTGAGATTCTTCTAACTCAACATCATGGAAAAGTACCAGATACCCTTGATGAACTTCTTGCACTCCCCGGTCTCGGTCCGTATTCAGCACGTGCAATTCTTACTTTTGCGTATCACCAACCAATGGTGTTTCTTGAAACGAACATTCGAAACGTGTACATCTACTTTTTTTTCCAGAATCAAACAACGATTCATGACAAAGAACTTGAACCACTCATTGAAAAAACGTTGTACACTCCCGATCCTCGAACCTGGTACTATGCACTCATGGACTATGGTGCTATGTTGAAAAAAAAGAATCCGTATCTAAATAAAAAAAGTAGACATTACACCAGACAGTCACGATTTCACGGATCAAACCGGCAGATCCGCGGTCAGATCCTCTCATTGCTCCTCAGAACTCATGCCGTATCCCTGCTTGATTTTCGTGAAAAACTTCACCTCCCAGAACAAACGCTTCAGCCAATTCTGACCCAACTCATTCATGAAGGTTTAATTACCGAGAAAGACAAGTATTATCAGCTCGTTGAATCGTCGGGGATGGTTGATGGTACGTCGCAGCAAAATTCTCAGGAGACTAAGAACCAATGAACACAAAAAAATCATGCGTACCTGTTGGAGTACACGCTGCTGATTTTACGCTTGACGATCTGAATGGACAACCTTTTCATTTCGCAGAACATCACGGAAAAAAGATTCTCTTGTCGTTTCATCCATTTGTATGGACGCTGCCAGTGTGTGCACAGCAGATGCAATCGCTTGAGCAGAACACAAGAATCTTTCATGAATTGAACACGTTGGCAGTTGGCATTAGCGTTGATCCTGTTCCCTCAAAAAAGGCATGGGCGCAGCATCTCAACATTATTCATACTCGGTTGCTTTCTGATTTCTGGCCGCATCGATCCGTCGCCAAAAAATGCGGTATTTTTCGGAGTGATGAAAGCATCTCAGAACGGGCAAACATCATCATCGATGAAAACCAGCTCGTCGAATACGTCCAATTCTATGATCTAGGAACACTTCCTGATATTCAGGAGATTATTACTGTTTTGAAAACTGGAGAGGTACCAGGGCATGACTGATGAGAAATTCAGAGCATCATATGAGCTTACCGATACCACATTTGAACAATTTGTTGAACAAAACACGTATCCTGTTCTTGTGATGTTTTACAGTCCAACCTGTCCGTATTGCGCACAGCTTGACCCCTATTTTGAACAGTATGCCAAGGAATTCCAGGGTAAAGTTTTTTTTGCAAAAATCAACGTTGCTGATCATCCCCGTATTGCAGCAAAGTATCATATTATGGGTACGCCAACGTTTTCGTTTTTCTGCAGTGGTTACATTAGTCAGCAGAATGTTGGAGCGGTGTACCCAACGTTGATTAAAAAAATGGTCGAAGACGGGTTATCTTTTGGGATTGAATGTAGCAAACATGTCACCTGGTTTAATCCAGGGATAACCGGATATGTCTAAAAAGGAGGAAAGAAAAGGTATGAATGTCACAACAGCAATTGAACAACGACGGGCGTACCGATCGCTTGAGCAGGTGAATGTAACCAAAGAACTTGTTGAGGATCTTGCGCATCACGCACAACTTGCTCCGTCTTGTTTTAATAATCAACCCTGGCGATTTATTTTTGTGTACGACAAGGAGAAACTTCAGAACATGCGTGAAGTACTCTCAAAAGGTAATGAATGGGCGTATGACGCCTCAATGATCGTTGTTGTGCTCAGTAAAAAAGAGTATGACTGTATCATTCGAGAGCGTGTGTACCATCAGTTTGATACTGGACTTGCAACTGCGTTTCTCATGTTGCGGGCAACTGAACTTGGTTTGGTTGCGCATCCGATTGCTGGATATAGCCCGAAGAAAACCCGTGAGATTCTTGGTATTCCTGAGGATGTTGAGGTGATAACACTCGTGATTATCGGTAAACACAGCACTGTGATTCGTCCTATCCTGTCAGAACACCAGATCGCCAACGAGAAGGCACGTCCTGAACGTTTTCCGCTGAGTCGATTTGTTGCTGAGAATAGGTATTCGTTTGAACACTAGTTTTCCTCAAGGATGTGTAGAGCTGTTATCCATACATTGAATGCGGTATCGGTGGGACTGAGGGAGCAGTTGGTTTTGATTGTTGCATAAATGCTCTGATTTGTTTTTCAATTTCATCTGCTTGTTTGTACAGAGGTTCAGGGTCTATTTTGATGTCAGGAAGCATCACATCAAGTTTTTCAAGAAGCATTCCTGCGGCCCGTGAATCAGGGTATGATGCTTGTGCTTCTGCAAGCAGACAGATTACATGCTGCTTCTGAAGTGCGCCTTGGTAGAGAAACACACCTGAATCGCCGGTGATCATTCCTTCTTTGATTTCTTCGATATTGTATTTTTTGAGGATTTCTTTCATCTCTGGCGTACTTGCAACACCGTAGAGATGTGGTTTTTTTCCTTGAGCAAGATGCATCCCTTCGATTGACACGATGAATTTGCAGTTTTTCTCATGTGCCCATTGGAGGATTTTATCAACTAGTGGTTTGGTGATATCATAGGGTGGCATAAACTCAGAGATGATAATTGCGAGTTTGGTACATACATGGTTTGGACCACATTTCTTCTTGCCGACGTAGATGCGAACCGGTGGATGCGGTATTGATTTATGGATCACTGCAGCTGGCATGAAACGGTCAGACATGATTGCCCCTGCTGATTCAAGTTTTAACGTGTCAATGATGAAATGCCCTGCGATTGAACTGATGAGACCAACTGTTGGAAATGCGACAATGAGCATCGTGTCTGACAGATCGATTTGTTGGTATTCAATAAAGGTTATGTCATTCATAGAGGTCATCATCTGGTGTGTTGTATAAAAGAATTGTGTTTATGCAAGCAGTGCAGGAAGTTCTGATAATCGTTGTATGGTATAATCAGCAGGGATGTTTATCCCAATGACGGTGCACCCAGCATGTCTACCTGCGAGGACATCGCTGTTCGTATCACCTACGAGGACAACATTGTTTGGTTGTACGTTGAGGTGTTCACAGGCTTTAAAAACAATATCTGGACTTGGTTTGCCCCTGGGTACATCATCACTCGTGACAATGGTATGAAAATATTTCTTCAGATCAAATTGTTTCATGATATGGCTGGTGCAATCTTTTGGAGTGTTCGTGATGATGGCTTTTTTATAGTGGCGGAGCTGGTTAAGTGTTGGGTAGGTATCTTCATAGATTTTTACCACGTCGACATAATTCTGATAGATTGCATTGCAAAAATACAAGATCTCCGGATTCAGTCCACTTGTTTCCAGGTTTTCTCTGAGATCGTGACCCCAGAACCGTTCAATAAACTCTTTTCGTGAAATGCCGGGATGATTGTTCATTTTCATAGCATTGTTTAATGCTTGCCACCATGAGTCAAGAGAGTCGATGAGGACGCCGTCCATGTCGAAAAGAATTGCCTGAGGATGGAGTTTTTCGGTCATTGGTGGTGCTGAATATTGGTCTCCTTCAAAAATATTTGGTCAGTATACCTTTTATAGTATGCAGTAAATATCGTTTGTTCGTATGGATAAAATCATTGTTTCATCGCATGCTCGTGAGGAGCTGATTGATATCACTGATCGAATCCAAGAAAAAGTTGAACACCACCGACTTGGTGAAGGGATTGTTGTTGTTTTTGTTCCGCATACCACCGCAGGGATTACTATCAATGAAGGTGCTGATCCTGCCGTTGCTGCTGATCTTCTTTCTCATCTTCAGAAACTTGTTCCTCGAGAGTCACCGTTTCGCCATCGTGAAGGAAACAGTGATGCACATGTGAAAGCAAGTGTTCTTGGTTCTTCAGTTAGCGTGCCGGTTCATCACGGCCGGTTACAGCTTGGAACATGGCAGCATATTTTTTTCTTTGAAGGTGATGGTCCAAGAACCAGATCTGTGTATCTTTCGTTGATTTCACAAAGGTAAAAACAACTTTTTTCCCTGATTATCCACTGCGGAAATCGTCACACGCATCATCCGTTTCCATGGGTCGTGCGTGTTCTGGATGATCAGGTTGAAGACAGATGTCGAGAGGTAGTTTCACCATCGGTTTTCCACAGCATTTTGGTGCCTGTTTTCCCGCAGATCTTTTCTTGGTTTTCTTACAGATTGCACACGTATACCTTTCTTGGGTCATAGGAATCGTGGTAGAGGATAAAGCTTTTGTTTATTTGAATATTTTCTCTCTCTGCTCTTTGTTCAGCAAGTGAGATGATAAAGTATTTAGCATAGCAATAAAATTCAACACCCATGAACCTTGAACATATTTCTGGACAGAACAAACAGCATCATACCCTTGTGTATACGCTCAGTACCTGTGGGTGGTGTCGGAAAACGAAGGATCTGCTGCAGAGTTTGGATGTAGATTTTTACTATGTTGACGTTGATAAGCTCCAGGGGGCAGACAGCGAGCAGATTCGAAATGAAGTTAAAAGGTATAACTCGTTGGGTACGTATCCGACGATTGTGATTGATCATGGGAAAAAAGTGATTGTTGGTTTTAAAGAAGAAGAAATTAAAAAGGTGTTTACCTAACATGGACAAACAACGCATCTTGACGCTCATGAAACAGAATGCTGCGCAGAACCACTATTATCTTTGTTCTGATCCGAAACTGCTCGACACCCTGCTCGAAGGATTAGTGAGTAATTATCAGCGGTATGGATATGCTTCATGTCCGTGTCGTATTGCTTCAGGGGATAAAACCTATGATAGTGATATTATCTGTCCGTGTGAATACCGTGATGCTGATGTGGATGAGTATGGAATGTGTTACTGTGGTTTATTTGTCAACCAAGAGAAATATGAAAACCCTCAGTTGCTTGCCCCGATTCCGGAACGACGACCTGTTGAAATCCAAGATGCAGCGTTGAAAATGAAACCTCACGCACCACGTACTCCAATGCATGGGGCTTCATCATCTAAAACTCAGAAAAATATATCTGTATATCGATGTACGGTGTGTGGGTATCTCTGTGCTCGTGAAACACCACCGCCGGTTTGCCCGATCTGCAAAGCAAAAGCTGAACGTTTTGAACTCTTTTATTTGACCAAGTAACCTATTTTAACTGATGATTTCCTCTAAACGATCTAGAATTAGTTTTTTCTGCGTGTCGTCTAGCTCCTGATCAAGACGCGGATAGAGGTGTTCTTCCTCAAAATTTTTATGCTTTGTCAGGAGTTCTTTGAAGCCTTCGAAATCCGTTCTCTTTTTTGCAATCAAATTTTTACGCAGAAGTCGTGTTTGATTCAGAATCTGATTATGTTCTTTGATTAACTCAGGGACCATTGCGTATCCCTTTGTGATGTTTACCGGGCTATACGAAGTAAAAATTGCTTTTTCCTCAGTAAATAAATGTTTTTCCAAATTCCATTCAAACGTATCAAAAATCCGCATGAGATGTACAATATCGTTGTTCAGATTTTTTTCGATATCGGTTAACAGTTTGATAAGTTTTCCATGATCTCGAACCATATACTCAAGAATCGTTGTCGATCGCATTGTGCTTCGTACCTCCAACATCTCTTCAAAATCATTTGAATACATACCACTACTTGTATAAAAAATCTCCTTTACTTTTTCGCTGTATTCGTGGTTCGAATGTCTTAAAAACACTTGATCTATTCTTTGTATGCCGCTTATGGAGCTCTTTCAAGTAACTTTTCAGTCTGTTGCTGTTTTGCTTGGTGTTGGTCTGATTGGTTTTTGGATTATCCGTCGGCATCTCATCCCAGATTATGCACTCGGTTTATTATCACCGCTTGCTCTTGAAATTGCGTTACCCTGTCTGATTTTTGTTAACATCCTGACAACGTTTAACCCAGAAATGCACCCTGATTGGTGGATATATCCTATCTGGTGGGGTGTTTTTACCGTTTTTGCTGCCGGGCTTACATTTCTTTGTATGTTTGCATCTCAGAAAAAAAGCCGGCGGGAATTTGCGATCAGTCTGTTTTTCCAAAACGGGTTATTTTTTCCCTTAGCGATTCTTCCCGGCATGTTCCCGGATGAGCCGGTGTATCTTGTCTATCTTTTTTTATTCATGCTTTTTTTCCCTACTCTCCTCTTTAACACTTATGCGTTGTTTTTTAAAAATCAAAAACAAGAACTGAACTATAAAAAAATCTTCCATCCTGTTTTTGTGGTAACTCTTTTTGCTCTTGCGTTACGCATACTTGCTGTTCACATCTATATCCCCGATATTGTATATTCGGTTGCTGCTATGGTTGGTGCAATGTCGCTTCCGTTAATCATGATTATTCTTGGTGGCAATATCTACATTGATGTTCGGAAAAAAGAAAAATTTCACACCTGTGAAACCGTCAAATTCGTCCTCATCAAAAATATTTTCTTTCCCTTGGTTTTTATTGGTTTTTTACTTGTAGTCCGACCTGCATATCCCATTGCACTCATCATCCTTTTGCAGAGTGCTGTTCCACCGGTAACCGCCGTCCCAATACTGGTGGGTAGATCAGGTGGTGATCAAACGATAACAAATCAGTTCATTTTCGCTAGCTTTCTAGCATCTCTTTTCAGTATTCCGCTTATGATTAGTATTTTTGGGCAGGTATACTCCTAATAGACTACGTGGAATAGAAACATCCTCTACCTATTGCGTCTCCTAGCAGTAGTTTTACAAAGCTACTTCATAACACATGAAACAGCCGGTAACCATGACGTTCTGATGTTCGCCACCTGTGCCATATCGTATTGTCATAGGATAGTTTTTCTCAGATATACATTTCTGCGTCGTTATGCATCAGTTATATGATCCGCGTCAGGTACAAGTAGTTGTCACACTGTTCAACAGACGGAGTATACCGCTCGGTAATCCTATTATCTCGGTGTCGAAAAATACATACATGCAAGACTATGAATACTCTGCTCTCTGTAGAGGGTGTTTTACCACCTACTTAGTGTGCGTTGATCCATGCTCCAATATCTGCAACAACGTCACCTGCGACATGACCTTCGATAAGATACTCTGTATTCGTCGGAACCCCGGTTCCAGGTATAAATAAATGATTCAATGCGTCGTAGGTTTTCAACGTCACCAATGGGTCACCAGCGAATGTGGCCGCCCAGGTATTGAAATCGGTCATGGTCACTTGGTAATCTCGTTTTCCCTGGAGGAACAACTTAGGGATGCTAAGGTTTTTTGCAGTTGAGACAGGATCATAGGTTGCAAGATCCGCCCAATATGACCGGGGAGCTCCAATAACGTTTTCACCGTCGCGGATATTCAACGTTTTGATCTTTTGAACAACCTCTTTCACTGCCGTTAGTTGCGAACTGTTTTCATCAACTGAGGTGTAAAGACTAGAAAGATAGAGCATCTGCTCTAAATACAAATCCTCAAGATGCCGTGTCGGCGCTGCGAGAAAAACCAGCCCTGCGATCCGGTTATCTTGCATCACGATACGAGGTGCAAGCATCCCGCCGAGACTATGACCAAGGACAAACATCCTTGAATGATTCACCATGGGTGATACGTTAAGCACGTCTAGTGCTGCTAGCACATCATCAATAACCTCATCCTGGACAGTAAAATTTGCAACTGCAACTGATTGCTTCGGATACTGTTTCGTTCTTTTTTCATACCGCAATACCACGATACCCTGAGAGGCAAGCCCCCATGCGATATCCTTGAATGGTTTATTTGGGCCAACCGTCTCATCACGATCATGCGATCCAGATCCCTGAACCAATACGACTGCAGGAAACGGCCCTGATCCTTTCGGGATCGACATTGTTCCCGGGAGCGCCCACTCACCAGAGCCCACGGTCACATTGACTTCGTCAAACATGCTGAGATCAACATACTCGGGAGCAGTGTACGTATGCGTTGTTGGAGCAGGCACAAACTGCATCCCTACGATAAGGTTGTGGTCATCAAACACCAGTCGAAGATCAAGAGCACCTGTATTTGAAAAATTCAATGTCACATACACAACGACGTACCCTGCATCATTTGCAAGACGTGTACCAACCACACCCAAATACGTCCCATATTGCTGAAGAATACTAGCCCATATCTGCTGAAGCTGCTGGACCGACATCACTGCGGTCACACTTGCGTTAAAAAGACTATGGGCTTCTGTGTACCGTCCACTGTTCAATGAATCAACTAACTCCAACGCAATTTCCTCAGAGGTTTTCGATTCAGGATGCGGCTTTTGAATACAACCAGAAAACAAAGCACCGCCAACCAGTATCAGTCCGAGGACTACAGTAAAGCATATATTTCTCTGCATAACAGTCACCTTACAATAGAACACACTATTTAAAATTGAGGATTTTACATAACGAGAGTGTCAACTTAAGGAATCAGGTTTTTAATTGAACATTCTATCTGGGCTATTAAACGAAATAGGGAGGGGAATGCTCAATCGAATAGTAGAATTGTTAGAAGATAGAAAAATCTTTGTGAGGCAAAGGACAAGCCACGAAACAAAAGTGATAGCAATACTTATCTATCACGCTGGTCTTTCCTATAGGAAAACCAGTA
>JAWABU010000025.1 GCA_038884455.1 Candidatus Thermoplasmatota archaeon
TTATCATGGCTCCAGACCACCGGGGTGTTAGTAGCACTCTGGTGGTCATTAATTTCATATTATTGAATGAATTTTTACAGGAGAAACTCTCCGAGACTGTAAGGGGTATCTCTCCTTATATACTCCTGTACGGGGTGACAGAAAGTATTCCCTCCTGTTGCAACAGCAGAACTTCCCATATTATCAAAAAATAAGGAATAAGCATTATATATTACATTCATTATATCCATTACAAATATTATAAATATTAGGGGAGTTAAAAAATGAATAAACAGATAGAAAATTTGAAACAAAGAATAATGACCGAGATGACTGTTGATTATTCGAATGCTCTTGAAAAGAATTTTGATGTGGCAAAACAATTTGTTCGAATAACAAGAGATGGTAAAGTCGATGTATTATTTAAGGATAAACTGAATGGCACAGAACAGATTTTATTATATCTGATAGGGAAACTATATGCAAAAGAAGCAGGCTTTACGCCTACTGACGACGTAGGAAATAAAGAGCTTTTGAATGAGCTAGGTATTCCTGAAGGATCATTACTTCCTTGGTTAAAAGAATTACGAGACAGTAATAAAATAAAAACGACTAAAAAAGGAAAAATTGCAAGTCATAGCGTTTCTATAAATTTAGTTGAAAAGATCTTACAAAATATCGAGAGAAAAATAAAGAAAAAAGTTGAGGGATAAGAAAATGACATCGTTAAATGATATCATGAAAAAATTGGAAAATCATGAGACACGAATAAAAAATTTAGAAAAATCGATGAAAAATAAACCTAAAAAAGATCTTCAAAAAAGAAAAAGTATTTTTGATCATTTAATCGAATTAAAATCAGGAGGATTCTTCAATAAACCCAAAAACCTAAAAGAAATAGTAGAAAAATTGGCTCAAGTATCTTATCATTACCCGCAACAGAGTCTAACAGAACCTTTACAAAGAGCAGTTAGACAAGGAATTCTAGGGAGAGTAAAAAAGGAGAAAAAGTGGGCTTATTGCAAACGGTAATATCAAATGAATACCATTGAAAATTTGATTGAGAAATTTAAAAAAATAGAAATTTCTGACTTTCCAGAGTTCCAAGATTATAATAAACCACTTGAAATGGGTTTATGGATTCTATGGATAGCAAAAGAAAAACTAGGTATTAAGAAGTTAACAGCGGATCAGATAGTCTCTGTTATACGAGATGTCATGGAGATAAGCATCGACACAAGATCTATTACTAATTCTTTTAACCGAGCAAAAGGAAAAATTCATGTCTATAATGAAAACGGAGAATCATATTTCGAAATAATGAGACCTGGAAAAGATCACCTACTCAATGAAGCTCAAGATAGACCCATACAACTGTTTTATTTCGAACCGGACAGAAGATTTACAAGCAAAAAAATTCTATCACGAAATATTTTGAATAATTTCAAGGATGAATTGAACATTGTTGATCCGTATTGTAACGAAAGAACTTTAGACATTTTAAAGGATATCAAATGTAAAAACGTAAAAATTCTAACTTGTATAGATAATCTCAATCAAAAAGATAAAGAACGATTTCTACGTGAGATTAAAGATTTTAAATCTGAAACTTCAAATATAGAATTTAGAAATTATCCTTTGAAAGATATCCATGATAGATACATAATTTCCTCTGAAAATCTGATTATTTTAGGTCATAGCATGAAAGATATAGGTAGCAAAGAATCTTTTGCTATAGTTTTAAATAAGGATACCAGTAAAAACATATGCGAAGCTTTAACAGAAATCTTTAACCGAAGATGGAAACAATCAAATGTTTTATGAATATGCAACTAAGAAAATTAATTTTTCAAACTTTCTTCAACAATAGCGATTTCTTTTTTAGACAAGCCATATAGTTTGTATACTATTTGATCAATATCATTATCTGTGTTTTTTATTTCTTCTTCGAGTTTTGCACTCTCAGATGTTTTTTTATCACCTATCTCTTTGAGTCTATTATTAAATAGGATCATCCGGTCGACCAATTTTATCAATAGTTGTTGTTGAGCAGAAGGAACTTTTGGTATCGGTAAACTTCTTACATCTTCAGGATAAACACCGCTATATGTACCTTGAAGTGTTCCTGTTGCGACCATATTACTGAAGTAAAAAGACATTAGTTTAGAGTTAAGAATCCCAAGGATATATTTCAACGAGAAATAATTATATGGTGTAAACACAGGCCATTTTTTCTCTGCTGATTGAAGTTCAAGTAATCTATCGTTCCATGGTAAAATGATAATGAGATTATCATTCGTATAGAATTTAGAATCATCATAGATGGCAATCAATGAATTGTTTTCTCCACTTACTCTTCGGATAATTATTTTATTGCCTTCAAACAATTCGGGAAACTTTGGTCTATGAAAATCTTCGGCTTTACTATCATAATCCATATACAGTTTTTTCCAATTATAAACATATCTTGCTATATCTTTACCTTCAAGATATTTCTTATATCCTGGTTTATATTCCTCGTGAACAACGTCTCCTTTGGCAAATTCTGATCTTGCTCCCTCTCTACTATGAGCGACAACCCCAACATTAACACAACAGATATTCCCAATGAAACAATCAGTAGAAGACATTTTCTTTAAGAGATGAATTTTTTTATCATCTAAATCTGTACGGAATGTACAATTATGGAAATCCAAGAAATTCCTTTGTGAGATGGTGCCAATTTTCTGGAACTGAAAATCTTTAAAAATAATGATGTTTGTTCTTTGACTCCTCGGTTTTTTCTTCTGAATTACAAAAATGATATACTGCCGAGCAACATCTTTGAATACTGTTTCTGCACCAAATTCAGCTAACGACACCAAAGTATGGTTTCTAACAATAAATTCTCTAAGTAATTTACCATATTTTTCTTTAGCAAATGAAGAAGGTACAATGAATGATAAATAACCGTCCTCCTTTAGAAGAGATAACGCCTTCCTGATGAATAATATGTAAATATCCCAATGTCCAATTGTAATATCCTCATATTTTTTATCTAAATAAAGAACCATTTCCCTATTAGTTTCTGATAATTGCCAATTCGAAATATATGGAGGATTTCCAATAGCAACATCAAACCCTCCTTTTCGCATAATTTCTTTAAATTGTTCCTCCCACTTGAACGCATTCAGTCCAACAACTGTTTCATCATCAATGAGAGAATTTCCATGTTTTATATGAACGTCAACCTCTTCAGGTAAACGTCTATCTTTTTCTGTTGCCTTTAATAGAAGATTTAATTTTGTGATTTCAACCGCTTTGTTATCTAGATCAACACCGTAAAGATTGTTTTTCAAAATCTCAGTTTTAATCGAATATTTCCCCTGACTATCGATCCGATATTGTTTCGATTCCTTCCCGCCAGATAAATGGTTATGTAGACAATCAAATGCCTTAATTAAAAAGGAACCAGAGCCACACGCAGGATCTAAAATCTTCAAATCTTTAACTTTAGTTTTCTTATTCTTAAGAAGTTCGCCAACCGTATTTTTCACAATATAATCAACAATATAGGTAGGAGTATAGTAGATACCCTGTTCTTTCCTATGAGCCTGCCCATTGGTAAGTTTCGCTTTCCCTGACTTTGTTTGTGCTAACAACTTTCCTAAATATTGTTCGTATACCTGTCCGAGAACATCAGCGTCAATCCAATCAAAATTATAGATGTACTCCCCATCTTTCGATTCATAGAGATATTGAGTAAGTTTCTTAATAATCTCGCCATCTATCGAGATTTTATCGCAGTCGTTATCCTTCGCAATCGCAAATAAACCACTGTTATACACGTCATTGTATCGTTTGAAAATCTCCTTTAACAGAGGATATACCTTATTCGTTGGATGATCTTGAACTTCTTTCAATGACACATTTTCAGGATTAATACCAGTATCTTCACATCGTCTGATGAAAATCAACCGGTCAATAATACGCTGGATGATCTCATCTTTTTCATTAATCTGATATTTGCCCGGATAACTTTTCTCGATATCGCTGGCAATAAGACTACGAATATGCATTAAATCTTCAAGCAGACTTCTATCGATAGAAACACGTCTCTTAAGCCGTCCTTCACTCTCAGCTTTTTTTAACGTAAGTCCTTGTTCAAAACTCTCTTTTGACAGATATAGTAAATCCTCAAAATTCGAAATATAATCATCAGGAGAATTGAATACTCTAAATTTATTTCTTAGAGCATCTTCTTGTTCAACACAAAAAATCTTCAATTCTTCAAAATTTGTTGACACAGCAAATGAAACACGTTTTGATAACGCATAGGAGATTACCTGTTTATCTGCTTCCCGTTCCAAAGGAATTCCGACTTTTTTCACTTCCAGAAAGAAAACGATCTTATCACCAATATAAAACGCATAATCAGCATGACCCATACGAGTTTCTCGACGAGCTTTCTCCTGTTTCACAAAATCTTTTTTTGTCCACCCGAGTAGCTCAAATAATGGTTCCACAAGCTTAGTCTCAGTATTTGCTTCCAATTCCTTCTTGTATTGCTCATAATGTTCTTTAAAATCTTCAATCAATTCTTGCAGTTCCGCTTTGATTTGTTTCTCATTCAACATTTTTAAAAAGGATATCTTTATTTTCTACTTTAATTTTTGTAACATCGGAGATAAAAAACATTCTTTAATTCTTACCACTAGTTATGAATATATAAATATATATCTTTGTATACATTATACATTTATGTGCAAACTCATAATTTGCACCTAAATTCCCCTATTTGTGTGCAAAGCCTATTTTTATATATTTTTATTGGTGTGGGCGGCGAACTTTCTCTTTTTAAGAATACATTTTTTTACTGAACGAACTGTCTGTTTTGATACTCATAAAAGTGTGCGGGACGGTTCAATGGATGGGAGTATACCTAGGATACGTCATTGTATGCAACGATTCTAGCAGCAACCATGTATCATAGTTTTTTTAGAGTATTACTCAAGGTTTTTCTTGCAGGGAAACGGTAATTATGTGAGGCTTATGACTGGAGATCTTTAGTTGAACATTTTATGGAACCGTCGCCAAAAGATACATATACCAGAGATGATTAATAAATATACATCGAGCTCTTTTGTGGTGCTCGTCCTATCCGGGGAATATATGATGTTGCGTGTATCTACTCTATATAAAAAAACAATCAAATCGGTCTTCTTCTGTAGTATTGTCGTATGGTTTATTTTCAGTGGTGTTCAAGCACAGGTTTTTTCACAGAAACAACTGCAACCTCAAAGTCGTATTGTGTTCGCATCAGAACATTATACAATATGTCTTCATGATCAGACCTCTGATATGATTCGTTTATCATATCATATATCTGATTTTTCAACTGAAGAGGTACGTATCAATGATCAGCTCTTTACCCGAATTATTCTCGGAGATACTTCGACAACCTTTGAAGCAGGCAAACCTGAACTCCCACTGCTTGCCCACAGCATCATACTTCCTGATGCTAGCAATATGCAAGTTTCACATATTCAGACCCAGTATCAAGAGTTTGATTCAATTCAGGTGGTACCTTCAAAAGGTAATCTTCTCAGAACGATGGATCCAGATGCAACTCCGTATTATTTTGATGAACTATATACGAGGGATGCATGGTTTCCAGAACGTATCGTTTCTCTTTCTGAGCCGTATATTCTCCGAGATTTCCGAGGGTGTTGCATCCAGGTTATTCCCTTTCAGTATAACCCTGTGGAAAAAAAACTTCGGGTATATTCAGATATTTTCCTTGAACTTACCTCAGCAGATGGTCAACCGGTTAATCCGTTATTCCGCACTAAAGTACCTTCTCATGTAGATTCTGAATTTCTTCAGCTCTATCAACGTCATTTTCTGAATTTTCCTGCTTTAGGATATACTCCAGTTCCTGAACAAGGGAATATGCTAGTCGTAACCGATGATCAGTTTTATGATCTCATGAAACCTTTTGTTGCTTGGAAAAACATGCGAGGTCTTCCAACAGAGATGGTTAACATATCAAGGATTGGGGATGCGACAGCTTTAAAACAGTATATTACAAACTATTATGAAACAACAGGGGTGGCCTTTGTTCTGCTCGTTGGTGATGTTCAGCAGATACCAACCTTGTATCGTTCTGGTGGAGCATCAGATCCAAGTTATACGTATGTTGTTGGTTCTGATCATTATCCTGATCTTTTTATTGGTCGTTTTTCAGCACAGACAAACAGCCAGCTGCAAACACAGATTCAACGGACTCTTGACTATGAACAACATCCACAGGTGGATGCTGTATGGTATCGAAAAGGAACTGGTATTGCATCAAATCAGGGTCCTGGTGATAATGGTGAGTATGATGATGAACATATTGAGAACATTCGAAATCTACTCTTGAATTATACCTATATAACCGTTGATCAGATCTATGATCCGACAGCATCGGTATCACAGGTTGTCTCTGCGCTTAACGATGGTCGAGGTGTGATTAATTACTGTGGTCATGGCTGGCCGATGGGGTGGGGAACTACAGGGTTCAGCACAACACATGTTCATAGTTTGATTAATAAAAATACGCTCCCGTTTATCGTTTCTGTTGCCTGCAATAACGGTGAATTTGATTCTTTTGATGAATGTTTTGCTGAGGCATGGCTTCGGGCAACTGCTGAGAATCAACCAACCGGTGCGATTGGTGTTTTTATGTCGTCGGTTTCTCAGTCATGGAATCCGCCGATGGCTGCTCAGGATGAAATCATGAATCTTCTCGTTGAATCGTATACCGACAATAAAAAGCATACCTTTGGAGGTCTTTGTTTTAGTGGTTGTATGTACATGAATGATCGATATGGATACGCAGGTGCAGAAATGACTGACACCTGGCATGTGTTCGGCGATCCTTCGTTGATGGTTCGAACAACAGTACCGACACTGGTTTCAGCATCGCATCCTTCGGAGATTATGATGGGTGCGAACACCTTTGAGGTGACCGTTTCGGGTGGTGCTGACCTCATTGCTGCCGTGTCAAAAAATGGAAAACTTTTTGGCTCTGGATATCCTGATGAAAACGGACATGTTTTGATCTCTTTTTCTGATCCGGTACCTCCTGGGGGAGTGATCGATCTTGTTGTCGTTGGGTATAACACGGTTCCATACCATGCCTACATACCAATTATTGGTGATGATGAACCACCGTATACCCCTGAGAAACCATCTGGGAGGAGGTTTGGAAGGGTGAATATCTCCTATGGTTTTTCTACATGTACAAAAGATCCTGAGAATCAGGATGTCTATTATCTCTGGGATTTTGGAGATGGTCAGATGTCTGAATGGGATGGTCCGTACGTCTCAGGTGCCAGAGCGTTCATGAATCACAGCTGGATGGTACCTAGGATGTATACGGTTCGAGTGAAAGCAAAAGATGTCGTTGGTGCAGAGAGTAACTGGTCAGAACCAGTGAAGATGTTCATACCAAAAAACAAAGCACTGGCTCCGGCTTGGCATGAGCACGGAAAACCTCTGTTTCCACGGTTTGCTGAGTTGGTTCAGAGGATATTTACCTGTTTTTCGTGATGATTTTGTATCGATCGATACCTTCAATTAAAGCGATCTGTTCGCCGTTCTCCCAGTCAACCCAGATGAGTTGATCGCCGCCATCATCTTCGATTTTTGTGACGGTTCCTTTTGATCCTTTTTTGAGTTTCGTCCAGGTATCATTGATAAAAACAAGTTCAACCGTATCACCAATTTTCACTTTTTTCTCTATCGTCATCACCTTTCCTGTTATTTTTTTAGGTGAGTGCGGATAACGGGATTCGAACCCGTGTGAATGGCTTGGGAAGCCACTATCATAACCACTAGATCATATCCGCAGTGTAACTCCTGAGAGTGCATCGACAATGAACTTGGTATTCAAAACCTTTTTCTTTGTTGATGTTTTTTTTCTGGTAAAAAGGTTGATCGAGGATATATTTAAATAACGATTGTTATTATCCGCCCTAAAAAGAATGTGAACGCGAGGTGTGATAGGTATGGATATGATGATGCTTGGTTTGATTATCATAGGGCTGATTATTTTATGTGTAGTGTTGTTTTTCTTAAGCTTTTACAACAAAATTATTCGATCTGAAAACCGTGTTGACAATGCATGGGCGCAAATCGATGTTCAATTGAAACGACGAGCAGATTTGATTCCGAATCTCATGGAAACGGTAAAAGGATACATGAAGCATGAGCAGCAAACTCTTGAGAATGTCACCAAGGCACGGGCAGCATTGATGAATGCGAAAACACCTCAGGAGAGTATCAATGCTGATAACCAACTGACCGGTACGTTGAAAACCTTATTTGCTGTTGCTGAGGGGTATCCTGATTTAAAGGCAAATCAAAACTTTTTAAATCTCCAGGATGAGTTGACCAACACTGAAAATAAGATTGCATACTCACGGCAGCATTACAACGATTCAGTTCTTGCGTTCAACAACCTTATCGAAACGTTCCCGGGAAATATTTTTGCAAATATGATGCATAAGAAAGAAAAGCAGATGTTACAGATACCTGAAGCAGCTCGTGAAGTTCCGAAAGTATCATTTTAATCACAGTTTTTCTTTCTTTGATATCTATGGAAAAAAAACTTTTGCTTGAGGATCATATACGAAAAAACAAACGAGATACTGTGCTGATTTGTACTTTCATGGCATTGCTTTTTATTGCCGTCATCTTCGCTGTTGGCTACGTTTTATTTCATGATCCTTTTATTGCGCTTCTTTTTGGTATTCCAATTGCTGTTGTGTATATTTTGATCACGTACTCTTTCTCTGTTCAAAGTGTGATTGCTGCTGCACGGGCACGTCCTGCCAATCCTCAGATCCGCGAAGAGAAACTGTTCATGTATAAGGTCGAAGAGATGGCGATTGCTGCTGGTATGCCAGTGCCCAAAACCTATATTCAGGATTCTGACTATATCAATGCTTTTGCAACTGGTAAGAAGCCAGAAGATGCAGTTATCTGTATGACCACCGGTGCGTTGCGCAAGTTGAGTAATGATGAGATGGAAGGTGTGATTGCACATGAGATGAGCCACATCCTCAATCGTGATATTTTGGTCGCAACGGTAACCATTGGTGTTGTCGGTGCTATTGCGTTGATTTCAGAGATTGTTTTCTACTCGCTTCTTTTTGGTGCTGGGGATCGCAATCGGGGAAAAAATAATGCGAATCTGATTTTGATTATTCTTGCGGTTCTTCTAGTGATTCTTGCTCCGATTTTTGCACGGTTGACGTATCTTGCAATTTCTCGGAGGCGAGAGTACCTTGCTGATGCGAATGGTGCGTATCTGACGAGAAATCCAGAAAGTCTTGCGAAGGCATTAGAAAAAATTAAACAAGACTTGCCACGGGGGAAGCCAAAAGGATCAAAAACTGTTGCACCATTGTATATTGCTAACCCGTTCAAATCTCAGTCTCTGGATTCGATCTGGTCAACCCATCCACCGTTAGATAAGCGGATTGAACGTCTCCGCTCGATGTAGGAAAAAACAGAGTTGAGATGTGTTAGAAGTTTTCAATAATTTTGACGACATAGGTGTAGAATTTTTCAACAGAGCTGATTGAGACTTGTTCTTGCGGTGAATGCAGGTATTTGATGCTTGGTCCCATGGAGATCATGTCCATGCCTGGGAATTTTTCTCCGATAATACCACATTCAAGTCCTGCATGTACTGCTTCAACCTTTGGTTCAGCATGGAATAACTCTTTGTACACCTTTTTTGACAGCGCAAGAATTGGTGAGTTCATATTTGGCTTCCATCCAGGATATGGTGTATCTTCAGTAATCGTTGCACCAGCAAGTTGTGCACATGCTGCGATTCGGTCACGCATGTCTTGGAGTTCTGATTTGACTGCACTTCGTGAACTCATATGGATAAACACGGTTTTTTCTTTGGTTTGGACGACTGCGAGGTTTGTTGAGGTTTGAACTAGTGTTGGTATGTCGTAGCTCATTTTATGAACGCCGTGCGGTAGTCCCTGGAGGAGATTCAGGAGGCATATTTGGCAGGTTTTATCGATGATTCTTTCTGGGGGGTCTGTTTCTTGGATGCTCAGGTTAACGTCAGGGTCGATTGGTTTGATTTCGTCAAGAATTACTGCTGCTTCGTTGGTAAGAAATGTGGTAAAGGCGGTTTTTTCTGCTCGTGCGATAGCGATGGTGGCATATGCTTCACGAGGGATTGCATTGTGTTTGTCACCACCTTTGAGGTCACTGATGAAAAACTCATGATGTCGTGCTGCTTTCCAGAGGAGCCGTGCAAGGATTTTTATCGCGTTTCCTCGTTGTTCATGGATATTTACTCCTGAGTGTCCGCCGCGGAGACCAGAGATTTTCATGATGAGGTTACAGGTATTTTTTGGTGGGGTCTTGGTTGTTATCGGAAGTTCTATTTTTGTATCTCCGCCGCCAGCACATCCAACTGTTAGTATTCCAAATTCTTCGCTGTCCAGATTTAGCATTGTTTTCCCGGTGAGAAAATCAGATTCCATGGCAAACGCACCAGTAAGCCCGGTTTCTTCATCAACTGTGAAGAGTGCTTCAAGTGGTCCGTTTTTTACGGTTGTGTCTTCAAGTAAGGCAAGAGCGACTGAGATGCCGATGCCGTTATCTGCTCCAAGCGTTGTTCCTGATGCTGTGAGGATGTCTCCGTTTCGTTTTAGTTTCAAAGGATCTTTGGTGAAATCATGGATGACATCACTGTTTTTTTCACAGACCATGTCCATATGACCTTGGACAATCAGGGTGCGTTTGTTTTTTACACCTGGAGCAGCTGGTTTTGAAACAACGATGTTTCCGGTTTTGTCAGTTTTATATGATAGTTTTTGTTTTTTTGCAAACTGAATAATGTATTCTCGAATTTTTTCTTCATGTTTGGAACAGCGAGGGATCGCACTGATTGCCTCAAAATGTTTCCAAACCAGTTTTGGTTCAATATTTTCAAGGATGCTCATAAAGGTCGGCTCCCCCTGTTGCTGAGAAGGTATATAGATGCTCTAGATAAAAAAGGTTTTGACAGGAAAATGATTACTTGCGTTGGAAGCATACTTTATATAATCTCTCTCATATGCAGTGTTGATTTGGAGGTCATTGGTATGGACTGGGGTATGAAAAACCGGTTATCGAAGATTATTAAGCCAAAAGATGGTCGAACAGTTATGCTTGCGGTGGATCATGGGTATTTTATGGGGCCGACAACAGGATTAGAAAATCTTGGGACTATGGTAAAACCATTACTTCGCTATGCTGATACCTTGATGCTGACGCGTGGGGCGCTCCGCACCTATATTGAACCTGAAACCGATATTCCAATTGTCTTGCGAGTATCTGGTGGTACGAGCATCATTGGACCTGAATTGCTCCATGAGGGAACCGTGGTCTCAATCGAGGATGCAATTCGTTTGAATGCTGCTGGTGTTGCATATTCAATTCTTGTGGGTGCATCGTTTGAGCGTGACACGCTTCTTGGGCTGACGCAGTATATTGATGACGCAGAACGATACGGCATTCCTGTTCTTGCGGTTACTGCAGTTGGTAAAGATATGGTTCGTGATGCTCGCTATATGAGTCTTGCGTCGCGGATGGCAGCTGAGCTCGGCGCGCATATGGTGAAGACATATTATGTTAAAGATTTTGAAAAAGTCGTTGAAACCTGTCCGGTTCCGGTGGTGATTGCTGGTGGTAAAAAGCTTCCTGAGCAAGAAGCATTTCAGATGGCGTATGATGCAATCCAGGCTGGAGCAATTGGTGTTGATATGGGGAGAAATATTTTCCAAAGTAGCAACCCGGTCGGTGCGATTAAAGCGGTTCGTGCGATCGTTCATAATAAAGCAACAGTGAAGGAAGCACTGGATATCTTTCAGGGACATACATAAAAAAAATATTCACAATGATCGAACTGTGTGGATGAAGGGTATCTATGTGTTCGTCTCCTTTTTTTATTGTTCCTTTTGCCATTTGCACTCCAAACAATGCGGGACCACCCGTAATGCCTAACAGTTCCATCTAGTTTTTTGTAACCTGTTGAGCAGTTCTTCGATTTGTGATGTTTTTGCCGTAGGTGATGATGCGTGCTGCTGTTTGTTCTTTTAGAATTGTGCGAGGGAAAAAAAGATTGGGAAGAAAAGCTATTAAATCATTATAGATACCAAGATTGAGTGAGATTCTGATGAAAACCATGGACGTAGCGATGTATTATACGAATCATGATGTTCGGATTGAGCATATGCCGGTTCCAACGATTTCTGAAAATGAGCTGTTGGTTAAAGTGATTGCAAGTGGTATCTGCGGGAGTGATGTTATGGAATGGTATCGGATAAAAAAAGCTCCCCGAGTACTTGGTCATGAGATTGCTGGTGATATCGTTGAGGTTGGAAACAACGTAGAGCAGTACAAGGTTGGAGATCGGGTTTTTGTGTCGCACCATGTTCCGTGTAACACGTGTCGTTTTTGTTTGCAGGATCAGCATACGTTGTGTCATACGCTGCATACAACCAATTTTTATCCTGGTGGTTTTGCTCAGTTTGTTCGTGTTCCAGAAATCAACGTTGATCGTGGTGTTTTTGTGCTTCCTCAGTCGATGTCCTATGAGGAGGGTGTTTTTGTTGAGCCGCTTGCTTGTGTACTGCGAGGTCTGAGGCGCGCGGTGATTCAACCAGGGGATATTGTGGTGATTATTGGGAGCGGTATTTCAGGATTGTTACATGTTAAATGTGCTCAGTTGTGGCATGCTGGTATGATTATTGCTACTGATGTTGATCCGTTTCGGTTGAAAACCGCACAGCAGATGGGTGCTCATGCGGTTTTTCATGCATCTGATATTTCTGTGGAAAAGCTCCAGAAGGTGACTGGTGGCAGACGTGCTGATGTGGTGATTGTTTGTGCTGGTGTCCAGAGTGCTGTTCGTCAGGCGTTTGATCTTGTTGCTCCTGGTGGAACTGTGTTGTTTTTTGCTATGACGCCTCCTGGTGTTGAGGTGCCGTTTCCGTTGTTTGAATTATGGGATAAGCAAGTTCGGTTGGTATCAACATATGCAGGTAGTCCTCGTGATATTCATGAGGCAATCCAGCTTCTTGCTTCGAAGAAAATAACAGTTGATGATATGATTACCCATCGTCTTCCCTTGTCTGAAGCAGGAAGAGGTTTTCAGTTGGTTGCTCAGGCGAAGGATTCAATCAAGGTGATTCTTGAGCCGTGGAAGAAGAAGTGATGTCGCTCTTTTTTACTGGATGAGGATGAGGTTGTAGTTGATTTTTTGGGTTGAAGCATCATTGTGTTGTTCAAGCAGGCGGAGTGTGTTTTGGATGCTGTCTTTTGAACCGAACACTGCAACCGACCTTCCGCGTTGTGCAGCGTCAATGCTGGCTGCGGCTGCGCTGTATTGGATTTCTGGTTTGACGCCAATTTTCCTGCAGATGCTATAGGCGACCGGGTCGAGG
Source organism: Candidatus Thermoplasmatota archaeon (assembly GCA_038884455.1). NCBI lineage: Archaea > Methanobacteriati > Thermoplasmatota > Thermoplasmatota archaeon. The sequence continues at coordinate 13,467 of JAWABU010000025.1, forward strand.
CAGGCGATAAGGTCAACTGGGATTCGTTGGAGTTGTTGTTTCATGCGTTTCAGTGAGGGTTGTGTGGTTGTTGATGGTGTTGGTTGTTGGAGTTGGAAAAGATAGATATCGCCGATGGTATGATCAAGAATTCCTTTCAGGTTTCCAATAACGGCAGGATCGTGGGTATCTGCGGATGTGAGCGCTATACCTGTTGATGGTGAGTTTTTTTGAGGATGTGCCCAGAGCCAACCATCGTCCATGTAGAGACCAACCTGTTGCCCTTTTTTGAGTGGAGCTGCTGCGAGTGCAATGCAGTGTGTGATGAGACTGAGGTTTTTGATCGATGTATCAGCGAATTGTTTCAAGGACGAGAGTTCTTCATGGAGTAATGCTACACCTTGGATCGTTGGTTTGTAGTGTCGTTCTTCTCGGCAGATAAGATTTTGTTGTTTCATTTTTCGTATGTACTCAGAGACTGCTTGTTGGGTGATACCAAGTTTTATTGCAAGTGGTTTGAGTTTTGAGTAGGCGTTGGTGTGGAGTTCATAGAGGATGAGGATTTGGGTGGAGAGATTTTTGTTTCTGAGAAGATTCATAGTATTGTTGATTGAGTTTGTGTGTTATGAATCTTTCGTTTTTTCAAGTTTACTTGATTTTTTTCAAATAAATTTTATATAGTGCTAGCCTTTCATTTGGTTAGGTGAATAAATATGCATACAAGAGTCATTGGAATCGTCATGCTGGTAGGCCTTTTTCTCATGATCAATGTAACCTATGCTCAGAAGCTCGTAGTTCATAACGATAACGATGATGGGAACATCTCTTTTGATCTGTTTCAGACTACGAACACAAAAGGTGTTGTTCTCACAACCGATTATCTTGGATCAAGTGCGTTAAGTTTCATCAACACGCATCCTTTGGAAGTCCTTGCAACAGGAATCGGACCAACGCAGGGAGATGATATCGTTCGTTATTTCAATGGAAAAATCTATGTGTTGAATCGTTTTGGCTATGATCGGATTGATGTTTTTTCTGCAGAAGAACCATATACGTATCTGTATAATTTTTCAACAGGAACTGGAACAAATCCTCAGGATATCGCGTTTATCTCAGAGTCAAAAGCATATGTCACCTGCTATGATTCCTGTGACCTGTTAATTGTGAATCCTTCGACAGGAGATCATTTAGGGACTATTGATTTATCTTCGTTTGCTGATGACGACGGCATCCCCGAGATGCATAGAATGCTTGCACTTCAGTTTCGTGGTAAACATCGAGTGTATGTCACGGTTCAGCGGTTAAATCGATCAGCGTTTTATGCACCAACCGATACAAGTTATCTTGTTGAAATCAATGCTGATACTGATACCGTGCTTCATGGAATAGAACTTGAAAAAACGAATCCGATATCAACACCATTCCTTGATGGTTACTACGTTGTTGTTGTCTGTGTTGGCAGCTGGTTTGATCCTGCTGATGGTGGTGTTGAGCGTATTCATCTTTTCTCAAACAGTGCAGAAGGGTGCATTCTTACTGAACAAGAGGCTGGTGGTAATATTATCAACTATGATATTTATCCAAGGTATCGTGGTCGTCGTGGTTGTATTCGTATGTGGATTGAGGAACGTTTTCCGGTATTTGCGAAGAACCGAACTGAGGTTTTTCTAGTCAGTGATCCTCTCTGGAATACACACCTGGTACATCGGTATACTACCGATAAAAAGATTCGTGAAATCTATGGTACGAGTGGGTATAATCTTCCTGATTGTGCTGTGTCCAACAATGGTTTTGTATTTCTCTGTGATCGATCTGCTGATGCTTCTGGTATTCGTGTTTTCGATGCACGTACTGGTGATCAGATCACCCAACAACCACTCCAAGTCGGGTTGTTACCACCAGGAATGATTACCCTCTACTAATCTTTTTCAAGTTTTTTTGTTTTTTTTCAAGAAATGTTAAAATACTGGTACTGTGGTTTGTTTGGATCAACGATGAGTACAAACAGAGATATTCACTTCAAAAAAATTGGGGTTTTTCTTATTTTTAGTATGCTGTGTGCTTTTAGTTTTGGCACATATTGGTATATTGAACATGCTCGTTCATCATCACGTCAATGTCATGATTCTGCTGGTTTTTCCGTGGATACAGATGATGAACCCCCCATTGAGGATCGAATACCGCCCCACACTATGCTGTGTTCAGCTCCAGCAGCAAGTACTGCAGATGGGCAGGTCTTGTTTGTCTGGACGGGGAGTGATGATACAGCTCCTGTTTCAGATCTTTTGTTTTCTTATAGATTGGTCCCCATATTGAATTCGTGGTCGTCTTGGACAAAGAATACGTCTGTTATTTTTTCTGATTTAGAACCAGGTGTCTATCTTTTTCAGATCCGTGCAAAGGATCGGTGTGGAAATATTGAACCGACACCAGTGAATTATTCATTTTCGGTAGGAGCATCAAAAGCAGAGGGAAACAGTACGCAGGGTAACAATCAGAGCCGTTTTTCGACCTATTACTATTCATGGTTTGTGGATACAAAATATCTTCCGTTCTATGGTTCTTTTTTTGTGTCTAAAAAAACACCGTGGGAGAAAACCATTACGATCAGCGATCACAATATCAATACTCTGACAATTACGCTTTCATGGCAGGATGATTGTTCCTCTCGTTTTTCCCGGTTGAGCAGAGATATGTTACTTTTTGAAGTATATGCATCAAATTCATCCTGTGTTTTTTCACAGGTATCATATGGTTCAGGAAGGATTGTTTTTTCAGTCCATGATTTGATACATCCGCCGGAAAACGGTGTTCTTACCGCTGGTTCAACTAACGAGGCATTACGTATACTTTCGAGTATCAAACAGGAAACATGGGTGAATGATCCAATAACCCTTCGGGTTTCATGTCGCGTACGAGACCTTCGTCCCTTGGTACGGTTGTTTCACGAAAAAGGCAATGACTTCGTTGTAAACATTAGTTATTCTTTGTATGCTCCTAAGATTGTAGAACAGGATACGATACCTCCGGAAACAACTATTGTTCAGAAACCGAAGACGGTGTCGACGGAACGTACCCTTTGGTTCACCTGGCAGGGAACCGATGATTTTACCAAGTCTTCTGATTTGGTGTTTCAACATCGCTTAGAAGGGTATACAAAAGGATGGTCGTCATGGTCAAATGAAATCACCGCCATATACTACGATGTACCTGTTGGTTCGTATGTGTTTACGGTTCGCTGTCGGGATGCTGCAGGTAATATTGATCCAACTCCGGCAGTCTATGCGTTTGAGATTATCCCTCAGAATACGGTAGATGATTCAACCCCGCCAGAAACTATTCTTCTTACTGGACCTGAAGGTGTTGTTCAAACCGGTACGGTTTCTTTTTCGTGGAGTGGATCTGATGATCAGACATCGCAGCAGGATTTGATGTATTCGTTTCTGCTGCATAATTATTCAGCATCGTGGTCTTCGTGGAGTCGCGATACACACGTGACGTTTCATGATGTTCCGGATGGTAGGTATCTATTTGAAGTTCGGAGTCGTGACCATGCAGGTAATATTGATCCAACTCCTGCTCAGAGAGCATTTGAGATCCGTCAAGGGTCGGTGAATCGATTTGCATCAAAGGTTATCGCGTTTGAACCGGGGCTGTTTGGGAGTAGCAGTGCGGTGAAAAGTCTTGGAGGTCCCAGGGGAAAAGGTGCAACTGCTGGTGCCACCGATGTGGTCACCCTTGGTTTGAAAGGTAGTATAACGCTTGGTTTTGAGGTGGTGATTACTGATCAGGTAGGATATGATTTCATTGTCTTTGAAAACCCGTTTTATATTGGCAGTACTGGTTTTGTGTTTGCTGAGCTTGTCTATGTTGAGGTGAGTTCTGATGGGGTGAATTTTGCACGATTTCCAGGTGTTTCTAGGACGTGTCAACCAGTTCCACCATACATGGGGATTTTACCAGAGAATTGTACGAATTTTGCAGGGATACGACCAGTGTATGCAAATGTTGATGAAAATACGATTGACCCGTTTGATCCGACGAGTGCTGGTGGTGATGCGTTTGATTTAGCAGTGCTTAGGAATCATCCGTTGGTTCAAGCAGGTGTTGTTGATCTTGAACGTATTTGTTTCATTCGGCTAATCGATGTTCATGGTGATGGTACTGAGTATGATACAGCAGGTAATCCAATTTATGATCCAACTGGCGGAGGAATCAATGGGGCAGATATTGATGCGGTTGCCGTGATTCATTTTTTAAAAGAATGAGACGCTGAGGAGGAATATATGGGGAATTATACTCAAAAAAATCAAAAAGAACGGTTTTTTGCTGTGGTTGTTTTTGGAGCGATTTTTATCGTCGTTTTAGCGTTGAGTAGAACTCTGTTTGTTCCGCAGGTTGGAACAACGATTGAAATGAGTGGTACAGTTGAGGTTGTTGCAACCGTACATTTTGGTGAACAGGAGTTATTTCACAAGCAAGTATCGATTGACTCGCCAACAAACGCGATGCAGGTACTCTACCGGACGGCGGTGGTAGAAACAAGCTACGGTGGCGGTTTTGTAACTGGTATTAATAATATTTCATCTACGTTTTCGCATAGTGAAGAAACACCTAAGGATTGGTTTTATTATGTAAATGGGGTGTTGTCACCAGTTGGTGCAGTGCAGTATACGGTTGTTCCTGGTGATGTAATTCGATGGGATTTTCATTCATGGAGTGACACTCGGAGTGTTACTGCGGTTATTGCTGATTTTCCAAAACCTTTTCTCCAGGGTTTTCAGGGGAAGAAAATTCCTACAACAATTGTCTATGAAGCTGGTTTTGAACAGCAGGCATCTCAAATTCAGACGCTCCTTGGACAATATGGTGTACACGCTGCATGCGTTCGTACGGATCAGATTTCCTCTGACGTTCAAGCAGCACAGAATCTGATTCTTCTTGGGACGTATGCATCTCATCCTCTCATTCAAGAGATAAACAATCATACTGAAAGACTCGGGATTTTTGTAGAATGGGATGGCTGTTTTCTTCAAATTTTTGATGCGCGTGGGAATCAGAAGTTGCAGTATGAGTCTGGGGGTGTGATTGCTGCGATGCAGAATTTTTGGAATCCAAAAGGTTCGCTTCATGGTGAAAATGTGGTGTGGATCGTTGCTGGTGTTTCTTTTGATGATGTGGAACATGCAGTTCAGATTCTGATGCAACAGCCCTTGTTGGTGAAGAATTGTGCAAGTGTTGTCGTACGAGGTAATAGTGTTATTCGGGTGCCGTAGATGCAGTCTCTATTCTGTGATAAAAAAACACCGATTCATCGTCTTCATTCGTTATGTAAGCTTTTGTGGGTGTGTGGTGTGTTTCTAGGGAGTTTGGTTCTTAATGATCCGGTTCTTTTGTTGGTATTATTTTTATCGACGATTCCTTTTTTTGTTGTCGGTCAGATTGTCCATGAGTGGTTTGTTTTTCTGCAGTTTGCATTGTATTTTTCATTGCTTATTTTTCTGATCAATAGTTTGGTAAGTCAGCATGGATCAACCATACTATTTCAGAGCCCTTGGTCTTCGTATTCCTTTTCCATCACTTTGGAATCAGTTGTTTTTAGTGTAATGATGTGTCTTCGGTTGTTTGCTACCATCTCGGCTTTTGCTCTTCTGACGTTGACGGTTGATTCTGATTCGTTGTTGAATACGTTCAGACTGCTTCGTTTTCCCGAGAAAACGGTGTTTACCACGTCCCTTTCCTTACGGTTTATGCCGTTGCTTTTTCATGATCTTGAGTTGTTGCAACAATCCCTGCAAACACGAGGGTATTCATTACAACATTCGAAAAGGTTTTTCACTCGGATTCGGCGGCAGATGATCCTTGTGATTCCACTGCTTACAAATGCTCTTGATCGAGCAATACAATCAGCTGAAGCTATGGAAGCTCGTGGGTTCGGATCCTCGGGAAAAAAAACAGTGTTTAACAAGAAGAAGATAACGACGGTTGATGTTTTTCTTCTGGTGGTATCTAGTTTTGGAATCGTTTTTTTCTTTCTTCTTTTCATTTTTGATGTTTCTTCGTTTTCGGTGTATCCAACGGTATCTTCAATTCAGTTTTCTTTTTCATATCTCGTACTTGTATTCGGGGTTCTTGTTGTTGTAACGTTACCGATTTTATTCTCTCCGTTGAAAAGGATGATTGAGTATGATTCGATTTGACCAAGTCTCGTTTACCTATGCTGGCGCAACATCGCCTGCGTTGTATGATATTTCAATTCACATTTCTGATGGTGAGTTTGTATTGCTTACTGGGGTTTCAGGTTGTGGGAAATCAACGTTGTGTCGTTGTTTGAATGGTTTGGTCCCACATTTTTATGGCGGTCGAATTGCAGGTGCAGTTGATGTCTGTGGTCGTAATCCGTTTCAGGTGCCGCCGAAAGAAATGGCAAAGGTTGTTGGAATGGTTTTTCAGGATCCTGAGAATCAGATTGTGAAAACGACGGTTGAACAGGAGATTGCGTTTGGGTTGGAAAATCAAGGCATTGATCCGGTGTTGATGGTGAAACGTATTGAGGAGGTCTTGGATACCATCGGGATTGATCATCTCCGGAATCGTCACATCGATTCACTGTCAGGAGGTGAGAAACAAAAAGTTGCTCTTGCATCTGTTCTTGTCATGCATCCTAAGGTGGTTGTGTTAGATGAGCCGACGTCTGAACTTGATCCCAAAGGTGCTGAGGAGGTTCTTCAAATAGTCAAACGGTTGAATGAAGAATTTGGGTTAACTATCGTGTTAGTTGAGCATCGTCTTGATCGGGTGGTTCAGTGTGTTGATCGGGTTATGATTATGCAGCAGGGAGGCATTGTGTATGATGGTGATCCTCGGAGGTTGGTTACTCGGAAAGATGTGTTACCGATGCTGTGTGTTCCTCCAGTTGCTCGGGTATATCAGATGCTTGGGGAAAAAAAGACAACTCTGCAGGTTCCATTGACGATGAAAGAAGCCCGCTCAGTATATGCACCTTTTTTTATCAATCAAGTACGAACTAAGCAGGTGCATCATGTTTCTCACGTTCTGTCTCAGAAGCAGGGGACACCTGTTGTCGATGTTCGTCATGTATGGTTTCAGTATGAGAGGGGAGCGGTTGCATTGCAGAATGTATGTTTTTCATTGTATCCTGGTGAGTTTGTATCAATTCTTGGTCGGAATGCTTCCGGGAAGACAACCTTAGCGAAACTGATGATGGGTTTATTGAAACCATCGAAAGGATCTGTGTTCGTGCATGGTGTTGATACAAAAACATGTTCTGTTGAGGATATCGCTCAGCATGTCGGTTTTGTTTTTCAGGATCCAAATATGCATCTTTTTGCTGATACGGTTGAAGAAGAAATTATGTTTATGATGCAGAATCTTGGTTTTAGCTCAGAAGCGATGGCAGAGAGTCTTGAAAACATTCTTCATGAATTTGATCTTGAATCCTGTCGGACTCGGTATCCTCGATCGTTGAGCACTGGTGAGAAACAACGTGTTGCTCTCGCTTCTGTGCTCGCGGCACGCCCTCAGATTTTGATCCTTGATGAGCCGACTCGAGGTCTTGATGGTCAATTGAAAGAAACTCTGATGATGCATCTACGGCGGTATCGAGAACAAGGTGGTTCTGTTTTGTTGATTAGTCATGATGTTGAGTTGATTGCTCAGTATGGTGAACGTGTTGTATTGATGAGTGAGGGGAGCATTATTGCTGATGGTGATAAGCATGTTGTGCTTGCAAATTCACTGCATTTTTCTCCGCAGATCAATCGGTTAGTTCAGTCGTTTTCCTCAAGCGGTGTTCCTTCTGATGTGTTGACAGCTGATGAGTTACTTGAGGTTATCCGATGAAGAAAACAACTATCGTTACCAGTGTGTTTGTTTGTTGTGTTGTTGCTGTATTTGTTTTGTGGTTTTTAGTTCTGAGAAATTTTTGGCTTGTTGGTGGTGGTATTGTTCTTTTTGGTATTTTTGGTGGTATGATTCTTCAGTTTGAAACCGGTTTTTTTTCATCAAAAGAAGTATCGGTCATTGCTGTCCTCTGTGGTGTTTCAGCTGTTTCACGTGTTCCTTTTGCTGGGATTCCAAGTGTTCAGCCGTGTACGTTTCTTATTCTTTGTACAGGGTATGTTTTCGGTCCGGTTGCTGGTTTTATGACTGGTGCGATGACTGCTGTCCTTTCAAACATGTTTCTTGGTCATGGCCCATGGACTGTGTTTCAGATGATTGGTTGGGGTCTTGTAGGATGGAGTGCTGGTTTTCTTCCTAAACTTGGAGTAAAAATAAAAGGTCTGATGGTTGCTGGTTTTCTCTGGGGGTATGGATATGGTGTGATTTTGAATCTCTGGTATTGGACTTTGTATGTGTATCCGCATACGGTGACATCGTTTTTGTTTTCAACGGGGATGAGTTTTTGGTTTGACACATTGCATGCAGTTGGGAATGTGCTGTTCTTCTTGCTTCTTGGTGATAAGGTTCTCATGGTGCTTGATCGGTATAAGAAACGTTTTTCTTTTCATTTTTTCAGCAGCTCAAAAGAGGTTTCATCGGGTTGATTTTTTTTGTGTTGGTACAAATCAATGAAACGGTAGGTACTTGTTGTTTTATGCAAGGGTGGTATATATCTATTGTAATACAATTGTTTTTTTTAGAACATATGAGATATTGGTATTACAAAATTTAGAGATCTAGAGTTTGAAGATGTGATTATGAAACGATATGTTTTATAGTAAATTATTTTTATATCCTCATGCATATAGAGGATGTGAGGGATTCGCATGCAAAATGATCCGATTGCTCAAGTATTAGATGATCTGCTCAAGTTTGATGATATTTTAGCGTGTATGGTTGCCAGGAGGAATATGATTAGTGTTGAGCCGACGGGTGGTACAGGTAGTTTTAAACCCGAGGTGTATGAGATATGGGATCTTATTAAACGTGCTATGGATGATGTCTTTGGTGTAATTGCTGCGTATTCTCAGATTGGTCTTGGTGAGATGGAGTTTCGGCTGCAGGATTATGAGGTTTTGTTCTACGTGTTTCCTGATACGGAGAACGCACTGGTTGCGATTGTTCCTGCGCTTGCAAATAAGGGTTTGCTTGAGGTTGAATTGGAGAATGCCCGTCGGGCGATATTGAAGATAATGAATCCTTCTATAGGGGTAGTAAAAAGTGTATGAGGTCTTGTTTTGTGAGTGAGTGATGATGGTTGAAACAGAAGTAATGGTTGAAGATGGAACAGTCTTGCTTGAGAAAAAGCAGGATGTGGAACAATCTTCGAAAGAGGTTGGTCGTCGTTCGGATTCTGAGTTTGAAGCTTGTGTGGGTTTGAGCAGGAAATGGGATGCTCGTGAGGCTGGTCGTGAGGTTGCACAGACAGCGATAAAAGGTCTCAGTCGTCCTCCTGATTTCTTCTTGTTGTTTTCTACGATTCATTATGAGAAACATGGTGGGTTTCAAGAGTTTCTCAATGGTGTGTGGGAGGTGCTGCCAGAAGGAACACCGTTGATTGGAGGTACTGTTGTAGGATTTACTATCCCACAAGGTTGTTACATGCGAGGTGCTGTTTCCTTAGCAGTTTCATATCAAAATATGGATGTTGCAATTGGAATTGGACATAACACCAAGAGGAATCCAAAAAAAGCAGCTGAAGAATGTATATCATCTATAAAAAAGGAACTGCATGATTCAAATTATCCCTCTAAATTTCTGTACTGTTTCATATCATCTAGTCTAGTAATGGAGATACCATTTGTAGGTAGAAAAAAGATACTTAAGAACAAGGCGGTAGGCAGTGCAATTACCTCATTACTAAATTTTACTCATTATTTCCAAAAGGGCTTAGGCAGAGAAGATGAAGTTTTAAATAGAATAGTTAAAGATTTTCCGGATTACAGCATCATCGGTGGCTCTTCTTTTGACAACATGGATTTTATAACAAATTACCAATTTTATAATAATGAATGTACTACCAATTCCGTCGTTGTTTTATCTATCAATACTGATATGAAAGTTTGCACAGTCTTTGATCATGGAATGAAAAAAACAAATAAAACTTTAAACGTTACTAAATTGGATAAAACAAAGCATGTAATCAAGGAAATTAATTATAAACCTGCTGTTGAGGAATTTCTACGTATCTTGGATTGGCCTGTCGATTTTTTAGATGAAAAAAAAGTCTATACCACAGTTCCATACTATCCATTGGGTTTTGATAAAGGAAAATATGTTGTACCTGCAGTTACACCATATTTTTATGGAAATTGTATCTTGACTTCATATCCAGTTGTTGATAAAAATATTTTTATACTGACGGGTTCTGGAAAAACAATGATCGATTCATTGAAAAATTCTTTAGAAAAATCGACTGTTACTGAACCAAAATTAGGTATATTTTCAGAATGTGCTACACGAGTATTTTCATTAGGGTCTAATGTTTACAAAGAACAACAGTATCTAAAATCATTTTTTGGCGATATCCCCTTCTTAGTTTTGCACATGGGCGGGGAATGTAGTTACACAAGTGATAAAATAGAAATATATGGAAATGAACTGATATGTAGTAGTTTATTTTCTTAGTTATATATATTTTATATTTTTTAATTGTTCATATTATGATTGAATTTTTGATTTTAACAATGATAGAACACGATTATATTCAAAATCACATAATTTTTCAATGTCGTTTGGTTCAAATGCTCCAATTAATAAGCCTCCGAATAATAAATTTTGTGCAGGTGCATTAGATAAGAAAAGCTTCTTTATTAATTCCGTATATATCTTAGAATTAAAATAACTATCTTTAAAAATATTTTCAATTTGATTAGTATAAATCTTCGATATTTTAGAATCAAAATTAGAATATTTTATTGATATTTTTCCAGCAATATCTCCACAGATAATTGCAGGTAATATACCTTCTACAAATGGTTTTAAATTTTGATTTGCAGCATCTCCAGCCAAGATAACATTTTTATAAATCCATTTATCTACTAAATCAGACCATATAGATTTTTTACTTTTTTCAATAACAAATTCAGCATTTTTCACTTGTTTTTTTACTGGAGGTATCTCAAGAAATTCGTAAAAATATTTCTCGATTTTTTTCTGTGGTAATAAACCCCCAACCCCGATATTCGCTGTATTTTTTGATTTTGGAAAAATGTATGCATAACCCCCGGGAGTAAAATCACCGATAAAGATTTGCTCGAATCTAGGTTTTGTAATATTAAGAGATTTCATCTCCCAACTATATATCTCGCCAATATCCCCTTTTCCTGGGTTAAATAAACCCAATTGCTGTAGCACTGTAGATTCAGATCCGTCTGCACCAATCACTATTCTCATTTTTATCTCAAATTCTTTTCCAGCTTTTTGAACAATTGCCTTTTTGATATCTCCATTATTGTCAAAATCAAATCCTATTAATTTAGTATTTTCCCATAATTTGGCGCCTTTATCCTTAGCTCTTTTAGCAAGCCAATTTTCAAATTTTTCTCTATCAATTGTATACCCCTCCCAAAATCCACCAACGTGTTCAATTGTGACTCCATCGATCCAAAAGTACATTCCGTCTATTTTCCATTTTAATTGATCTTTCGGTATTTTGAGAGGAAGAAGCGGGAAAAGATATTTTCCTATTCCCTCTGCACATTGAACAGGGTAACCTATTCTTTCTTTTTTATCAATAAATATGGTCTTTTTTCCTTTTGATATAGCAGATCGTGCAGCACTAGATCCAGCGGGTCCCGCACCAATAACAAGAACATCACATTCTATCATATCACACACCCGATACCTTTGAATAATATTTTTATTAATCTTAAATCTTTCAGAAGAAGAGGTGTTACCCTGCTGGTTAATTTGGGCAGATTATCAAATAATTTTTCAATATTCCCCTCCTCGTTTAAATTGTTGAATAATTTTACAATACAGTCAATGTCTTCATTTTCTAACTTATTAAGGAATTGTCTCATTTTAAATTGCCTTTTAAATTCAGTAACTATCTCCTGATTAACGGACAATTTATATTCCTCATGTATATCTTTTCCTGATGCGATAGCCTCTGCCGCGAATACGCCTGATTTTATCGCATTTGTAACCCCGTAACTTAGAAATGGATCCATGAGATTCGCTGCGTCACCAATAAACAACATATTATCTTGACTTAATGAGCATGGTTTTGCAACATAGAGATCTCCGTGTATATGTTTTTTAATTTTAGATTTTGAAATCGCTTTTCCTATAACATTTTTTTTCTTAAAATCTTCTAATCCAAAATTATTTTCTGCAGTAGTTCCATATGCAAAATATCCTGTATTTTCCTCTGAATGTTGAACCATATAGAGATAGCTTCCAGGAAAAAGTGTATTGTCAAAAAAAATGTGAGGTACATCAGGGTCAATATCTATTTTATCAAAAATAAATCCTTTTGTATGCATTGTCTGTATTATGTTCTCTTTTTTATCATTGCTGAAAAAGGGTGGATGGCTTCCAGTAGCAATTACGATAGTTCTTGGTTCATATGTCATTTTTTCTTGTGTACTCTGATTAACTACCGTTACACAGTTATTATTTATACTAATAACCTTGGTGTCAATAACGATATTAACATTAGATTTTTTTAAAACAGAGTTCTCATAAGAATTACTGTCTCCTCGTTTGAACCAGATGTCGTGAATATTTGATCGTAATTCAAACATGTTTTGATTTGGGGAAAACCATCTTGAAATATTCGTTTCCTTTAAAATTGGAAGGTTGTATTTCGTAAGTAATTTTTTCAGACCTTTATCTTCTGCAAAGTCAATTTTTTGAGAATGAGATTGCCCTATTTTTTTTGATTTTTCAATAAGGTGAACATCATGAACTCCTAATTTATCTAAAACTGTAGCACATGTTGACCCTGCTATTCCTCCTCCAACAACCAACACATCACATTGTATCGTAGACATAGAATCACTCCTGTAAGTACAAAGTCAATAAAATAGTTTTTCCTGCTAAAAACATTAGCACGTCACACTCAGTCGTCCTCCTGATTTTTTCTTGTTGTTTTCTACAATCCACTATGAGAAACATGGAGGGTTTCAGGAATTCTTAAACGGTGTATGGGAGGTAATGCCTGAAGGAACACCGTTGATAGGAGGAACGTTCTCCGGTTTTGCTAATAATAAAGGATGCTTTACCAGAGGGGCTACTGCACTTGCAGTTTCTTCAGATCAAATTAAAGTAAAGATTGGTTATGGAAAAAATATTAAAAGATCACCAAAAAAAGCTTGCAAAAATTTAATAAAAATGTTGAAAAATAACGCCCCTCCTTTATATAAAAATAGATATATCTTTGAATTTATTTCCAGTGGAACGGTCCCAAAATTTACACGACTTGGAAGAACAAGAGTATTGAAAGTCCCTCGTTTATTGAATAAAGCTATTAACCCAACATTTTCTATTTTAACGAGAGTTTTTCAATATGGTGTCGGTCGAGAGGAAGAAGTATTAGAATTTTTAGCCAAATCATTTCCAGATCACCTTATTTTTGGAGGGTCAACATCAGATGACAATAAATGGGAACGAAGTTATCAGTTTTTTAATAATCAAGTTTTTCAACATTCGATAGTTGCATTATCAATAGAAACAAATCTGAATAATCTTTTTGCATCTCAGACAGGATTTACACCGACAGGAATAAAGATGAAACCAACGAAAATAGGTAATTTTAATTGTTCTATTGTTCAATTAGATGGTAAACCTGCATTTAAAGAATTTAGTTCACGAATAGGATGGCCTGAGACACTATTTGATGAAAGATTACATAGAAAAACGTTATATTATCCATTGGGAGCAAATGATGAAAATGGTCAGTATCTTCGGCTTGTAGCTCTTGTCATAGGTTCGAATTTGGTTTTTTCTAATCGAGTTAAACCAATAGATTTAGAAATTTATACTGCATCTGGAAAAGGGTTGATGGATGCGATTGACACTGCGATTTCTACGTTTAATGGAAAAAAAGAAGATATCATTTTTTCATTTGTTGTTTCGTGCACAGCACGTTTGGAAGCGCTCGGTCGACATATTTACTCGGAGCAAAAAAAACTGGAAAAATGTTTTAGAGAAAAACCGTTTATTATAGTTTATGCATCTGGAGAAGATTCTATAGGTTTATCTGGAAAATGGGTACGTCGTAACGAGAGTTTCAATATTATGAGTTTCTACAAGGGGGAGTGATTTTCTGCAAATAGATATAACTTCATTGGTCATCGGTTAAGCCCACCATTCCTCCCTAAATCTCTGTCGATTCACATGCGGATCAAATGCCTGACAATCGTATAAAGTATAGAAATCCATCAGATCCATCTTGATATTCAGATAATGAAGCAATGCAGTGAGATGTTTACCCGCAGTTTCAGAGAATATCGTACTCCAGCGCAGATGGGTAAAACGAACCACTTCCCTACCTTTGGATTCTGCTATCTGCCGAACAAGGTTGTAAATCAACCTACTGACAAGAAGGGTAAGTATCGCCACCAAAATCAATGCCTCAACAATCTTTGCATTGGTCGTTTTAATCATATCCAGAGCATATCTGCTCTTCAGTTCTTTGAAGATAAGTTCTACTTCCCATCGCGCTCCGTACAGAGAGACGATATCATCTGCCGTTAATAGATCACTGGGGATGTTTGCCAGATACAAATGATAGGT
>JAWABU010000026.1 GCA_038884455.1 Candidatus Thermoplasmatota archaeon
GATGGTTTTGTTGAAAAAATCTGTAAAAAAGCTTGTTGAATTATGATTTTTTCTGTTTGCTGTGCGTGATTCTCACAGCAAAATGAGACGTTATGCTGAATTTATGGATTCATTTCGGGATGTAGCCCATATTGAAGAAAAAGCTATAAATCATCACCAGTTGCAGGGGTTGAGGGAAAAGAAGTATGCTTCGACATGAACGTGTAAAAGTTGTCATTATGGGTGCTGCTGGTCGAGATTTCCATAACTTTAATGTTTTTTTCAGAGATAATCCTCATTATGAGGTTGTTGCATTTACAGCGGCCCAGATTCCTGATATTGCTGGTCGAAAGTATCCAAAACAGCTTGCAGGTGATCTCTACCCGCAGGGGATACCAATTTATCCTGAAGAAGAAGTGATGGATATCATAAAAAAATATGATGTTGATCGGGTGGTTTTTGCATATAGTGATATCCCACATACCTACGTGATGAATCGAGCATCAATGGCAAATGCTGCTGGTGCTGATTTCATGCTCATGGGTGCAAAATCAACCATGCTTCAATCCTCAAAACCAGTTATTGCCGTGTGTGCGGTTCGTACAGGGGCCGGTAAATCTCAGATTTCTCGGCAGATTTTCGAAATTCTTCGGAATAATAAACTTCGAGTTGCAAGCATTCGTCATCCAATGCCCTATGATCAAAATCTGATCTCGCAGATATGTCAACGGTTTGCTTCCTACGATGATTTAGATAAATACAATTGTACGATTGAGGAACGAGAAGAATACGAGCCGTATATTGATATGAATGGCATTATTTATGCTGGTGTAGATTACGAAATGATCTTACGTGAAGCTGAAAAAGAAGCAGATGTCATCATCTGGGATGGCGGAAATAATGATTTTCCATTCATCAAACCGAATCTGTTGATAACTATAGCTGATCCTCACCGTGCGGGTCATGAAATATCATATTATCCTGGTGAGATGAATGTTCGAGCTGCTGATGTCGTTGTCATCAACAAGGTTAACACTGCGTCAAAAGAAGCGATCACCATGGTTAAAGAAAACATTAAACTTGTAAATCCACAAGCAAAAATTATTCTTGGAAACTCGGTAGTTACCTGCGATCATCCTGAACAAATTCAAGGAAAAAATGTGTTAGTAATCGAAGACGGTCCGACGGTGACGCATGGCAGTATGGCATATGGTGCTGGTACGGTTGCTGCACAGAACAATAAGGCGCATGAAATTGTTGATCCTCGGCCATATGCAATTGGAAGTATTAAAACCACATTTGAAAAATATAATCATCTCAGTCGTGTTTTACCTGCGATGGGATATGGAAAAAAACAGATCAAAGAACTGGAACAAACGATCAACAGTATTCCGTGTGACCTTGTGATTAGCGGCACGCCAATTGATTTAAACCGAGTGGTAAAAATCAATAAACCGTTGCTCCGGGTTCGGTATGGTGTTGGTCCTGATACCGCACAAGCTTTAGAAAAAATCGTTGTTGAATTCTTAAAAAAACAAAATCTACTTTAATTTTTTACCAATAAGTGCAAACTGGGCTAGGAGCGCTTCGAGTTGGATGTGTTCATTACTTCCTTCGACGATGCGGAACTCGATTTCACCGGTTTTTTCAATGAGTTGTATCTTATACTCATCAGGAATTGTGAGATCAAAAATCGTTGTATGCATTTGCCGGATAATATCCTCGCCAGAAAGACCGTATTTAATGAGTAAGTCGTAGAGTTGGTTTCGTGCAGCGATAAAATTACCGGTGAGTGCAGTCAGGATGAGCTGTTTTACATCTTCAGGTCGTGCTGTTGTTGAGGTCTGATAGAGGAGATCAGCAGTTATCGTATGATCGACAGATGCTCCAACTTGAAGGAGATTAATTGCTTTTCGCATGTCTCCGCGAGAGATATAAATCAAAGTTTCAAGTCCATCGGGAGTGATTTCAAGTTTTTCTTTGGTGGCAATTTTCTTGATATATTGTTTGATATTTTCAGGAAGAATTGGTTTAAAGCGGAACACAGCACATCGTGATTGTATTGGTTCTATGATTTTTGATGAGTAATTGACTGAGAGAATAAAACGACAGTTGTGAGAATATCGTTCAATGGTTCTTCTGAGTGCTGCTTGTGCATCAGGGGTTAGCGCGTCAGCTTCGTCAAGAAAGATGAGTTTAAAAGGTACATCTCCAATCGGTGCGGTTCGTGCGAAATCTTTTATTTTACCTCGGATGATTGCAATACCTCGTTCATCGCTTGCGTTGAGTTCGTGGAAGTTTTGTTTCCAAGTTTTTTCACCAAAGACCGCTCGTGCAAGTGCGATTGCTGAGGTGGTTTTCCCGGTTCCTGCAGGGCCGGCGAAAATTAAATGGGGGACGTTTTTTGTTTTTGCGTAGGCAAGTAATCTTTCGATGATTGCATCTTGACCAACAATTTCTTCAAGTGTCCTCGGTCGATATTTCTCAATCCATATTTCTTGTGATGCACGATCTTCTGTCATTTCTTTCGTACCCGTCATCATGGATAATATTCCACGATTTTATTAATCTTTGTTACCTTCATCCCTTGCGTAGACTTCTCAAAAATTTTTTATAACTTAATAAAATAAAAATAAGTTTTTGCTTGAGTTTCCGCAAGTTATATTTTATCCCGAATACTTTTCCCGAATACCTTTTTTCAATCAATATTTCCTGCATATTTGTTGGTGGGTCCTCGTGTGGCCATTGATTGATGTTTTTTCTTGAGGTAAAATTGCGGAAGTTTTCTGTTTTGTCATTTTGCCACAAAAACTTTATATAAATTTCATGACAAGGAATAGCAAGTTAAACTATAGCAAGGAAGGTTAAATATGGAGAAAAAAACCACAAATCACATTATTAAATTTGTGGCATTCCTCATCATTGCAAATCTCCCGTTTCTTACCATGACCAATATCCTTGGATTCAATGGATTTATCGATTCATTCATCAATCATACGTACTACACCTACTATAAAACCGATGAACTCGGCATTAAAAACCGCAATACTCCATATCTCATCATCCAAAAAGCAACCCATCCTCAGTTTTCAATCAACATTGGGGACACCATTTTCTACATCAAAAATAACGGTGATCTCATATGCTCCTCTGTTGATAATGTACAGATCGAAGAAATCATTGAGAGATATCATGTGATCAACCCAGAGAAAAACGATGAACTTGTGTATCCAAGTCAAATTCTTGGAAAAGTCGTCAGCACCATCGACGACAATCCTTGGAATTCACTTTCATTAAAAATATGGGATCTTTCGATTAACAATCTGAATGCAGCAGCACTCTTCATCAACCACTAAAAAACCAACTTTTCAAATCATAAGCTTCTTTAAGAACATGTCTGTTACCCCCTTTTGGGGTTTTTTATGAACTTTATACCAAATGTATCTAGTAAACAAGAACTGCTCGAAGAATTGCACCTTCAAAGCATTGATGAACTTTTTGTAGATGTACCACATCAGATCAGAATAAAAAATCTTAACCTCCCTCCAGGATTGAACCAACAGGAAACCGAGGAAAAACTCAAAAAAATCGCCAACAAAAATAAACCCTGCAGCATGATGCCAAGTTTTCTCGGGGGAGGTATTAAACATCACTATATTCCCGCAGCAGTAAAAACGATTGTCTCTCGATCAGAATTCTACACTGCATACACCCCGTATCAACCTGAGGCAAGCCAAGGTTTTCTCCAAGCCATGTTTGAATATCAAAGCATGATCTGTGAACTCACCGGCATGGATGTTGCAAATGCATCTCTTTATGATGGTGCAACTGCACTTGGTGAAGCAGCTCTCATGTGCAGCAGGATCAACAATAAAAAAACCTTTCTGGTACCTACGAACGTTTCATGGGATAAGCGCTGCGTTCTTCGTAATTATACCAAAGGAGCAGGAATCACTATCAAAGAGATACCGTATGACCAAAAAACCGGAAAAATAAATCTCAATATTTTAGCGCAACATCTTGACCAAACCGTATGCGGTGTCTACCTGGAAAATCCAAATTTTTTCGGCGTCTTCGAAGATGACGTAGAGCATCTCTACAGCCTCATCAAAGAAAACAACGCATTATTCGTTGTCGGGGTTGATCCGATCAGCCTTGGCATAGTCAAAAATCCAGGTGAATACCACGCAGATATTGTCATTGGAGAAGGAAGAAATCTAGGAAATTCGCTTGATTTTGGTGGTTCAAGTCTTGGTATTTTTGCATGTAAAAAAGAATATGTTCGACAATTGCCCGGTCGAATCATTGGACTTACTACAGATGCTCAAGGGAAACGTGCTTTTTGTATGACTCTTCAAACCCGGGAGCAACATATTCGACGAAGTAAAGCAACCAGTAACATCTGCACCAATGAGGGACTCTGTGCACTCACGGCAACAGTTTATCTTGGACTTCTCGGTGGCACTGGTTTAGAAAAACTCAGCCGGATTAATCATAAGAAAGCAGTTGACTTCTGTACAACAGTAACAAAAATCCCTGGGTTTCATCAAGAATTCCAAGCAGCGTATTTTAACGAAATAGTTCTACGAACGCCTGATGCACGCAAAGTTAACTACACTCTTTTCAAACATGGTATTCATGGTGGTCTCCCACTTGAAACCATGTACCCTGAATTGAAAAATTGTCTACTTTTCGGCGTCACAGAACTAACAACATCAGAAGACATTGACCACGTATCAAAAATCCTTTCGGAGGTCTTTTAATATGTACCGAAGCGTTAGGTATGATGAACCCTTGATTAACGAGCTTGATGACAAACCAAAAGCAGAATTCAAACCAGACTCAGATATACCTGCGTCACTGCGAAAAAAGCAGAATATTTCACTTCCTGATCTCGAAGAAAATCAGGTTGTCCGTCATTATCTCCGTCTCAGTCAGATGAACTATGGTGTTGACACGGGAATTTATCCACTGGGATCGTGTACCATGAAGTATAATCCTAAACTCTGTGATCGTATCAGTGCTTGGGAACAATTTACTGCGACACATCCTTGTCAAAACCAAGAAACAATTCAGGGAAATCTTCAACTGATGTACGAACTTGAAAAAATGCTGTGCGAAATCACAGGGATGGATGCTATGACGTTACAACCAGCAGCTGGGGCTCATGGTGAATTTACTGGTTTGTTAATTGCCAAGGCATACCATGAATATCACAAAGATTTCGCACGAGATCAAATTATTCTTCCTGATACTGCTCATGGGACAAATCCTGCAAGTGCTGCTATGGCTGGGTATCAGATAGTCGAGATCCCTTCAACACCCGAGGGAACGGTTGATCTAACAGCATTAAAAAAGACGCTTTCTCATCGAACTGCTGTTTTTATGTTAACCAACCCGAACACGCTCGGCATCTTTGAACATGATATCCTCGACATCGCCAAGCTCGTTCATGATGCTGGCGCACTGCTTTATTATGATGGTGCAAACATGAATGCAATCATGGGAAAAGCACGACCTGGTGACATGGGTTTTGACATCGTTCATGTGAACCTCCATAAGACCTTTGCTACCCCTCATGGTGGCGGGGGTCCGGGAGCTGGACCCGTTGGAGTGAAAAAAAAGCTTGAACGATTTCTCCCGGTACCTCGGATTATTCTTGAACATACTCAATATCACTTAGACTATGATTATCCTCAATCTATTGGAAAAATTAGGAGTTTTTATGGTAATTTTTCTGTGCTTGTTCGTGCTTATGTGTACATTACCATGATGGGAGCGGATGGCCTCAAAGAAGCATCAGAAATCGCTGTGCTCAACGCAAATTATATGAAGGAAAAGATCCTTGAATCAGGAAAATATAGTCTCCCGGGAAAAAATCTCCGTAAACATGAATTTGTACTTAGCTGTGAAAAACTATTGCAAGAAAAAGGTATTCGGGCACTCGACATTGCAAAACGTCTTCTTGATTATGGATTGCATCCACCTACCATATATTTTCCTCTTCTTGTCAAAGAAGCATTAATGATTGAACCGACAGAAACAGAATCAAAGAAAACCTTAGACCAATATATCGATGTTTTACGTATTATTGCCGATGAAGATCCTGCTCTTCTGCATCAAGCACCACAGAATACCTCAGTTAAACGGATTGATGAAACCAAAGCAGTAAAAGATTCAATCTTAAATTGGAAGATGCTCCAGAGAAAACAGGAAGAAAAGATCCTTCTTCAAAAAGCCGACACAATTAAATAAGTATGATTTTTTACATACTTACGATAATATTCTACAAATAAGGGATCATATGCCATCGCAAAAATCTGTTCTTGTCACAGGACTGCCCAAAGAAACTTTATCACTGTGTCCTGAATGCAAAAACATCATCAAAGCAACACTTTTTGAAAAAAATGGAAAAGTCATGATTCATAAAACCTGTAAAAACCATGGAGAATTCGAAGATGTATACTGGTCAGATGTCGGCATGTATCTCAAAGCAGAAAAATGGGCGTTTGATGGAACAGGTGTCGATAACCCCTTTATCAAAGATGCAAAGATCTGCCCTCAGGAATGTGGTCTCTGCAACCTGCATTTATCACATACCTGTCTTGCACTCATTGATCTGACAAATCGATGTAATCTCCAATGTCCGATTTGTTTTGCAAATGCCAATGCAGCTGGCTATGTTTTCGAACCAACCTTTGATGAAGTTGTTCGGATGATGGAAAATCTACGGGCTGAACGGCCGGTACCGTGTAAAGCAATCCAATTTGCTGGTGGGGAGCCAACGATTTACCCACGGTTTTTTGATGTTATTAAAAAAGCAAAAGAACTAGGTTTTGCTCAGATTCAAGTTGCAACAAATGGTTTGAAGATGGTTGATTTTGAGTTTTGTCAAAACATGCGTGATGCAGGGATGAATACGATATATCTACAATTTGATAGTTTGCGGGAGAAGGATTATATTGCTGCACGCGGTCGAAAGCTCCTTGACATAAAACTAAAAGCTGTCGAAAACTGTAAAAAAGTAACTCCGAAACCACTTTCAACAGTTCTCGTGCCAACAGTGGTTAAAACCGTTAATGATGATCAGGTTGGCGCAATTGCACAATATGCTGTTGATAATGCACAGGTGATCCGTGGTGTGAACTACCAGCCAGTCTCATTTACTGGTCGAATCGATACAAAAGAATTAGCCAAGCAACGGTACACAATTCCTGATCTGATAAAAGATTTAGAAAACCAAACAACGTTTCTGAAAAAAGATGATTTCTACCCAGTTCCCATTGTTGCTCCTGTTTCTGAACTTGTATCAATTCTTTCAAATCGAGATGAAGTTACCTTTACATCACATCCTCATTGCGGCTATGCAACGTTTGTCTTTGTCAATAATGGTACCGTGACACCAATCCCGCGGTTTGTTGATGTCGAAGGATTATTTACACGAATGGAAGAGCTTGCTGGTAAAGCAGAAAAATACCAATTCTTGATACGCATTGCAAAACGATTTAAGAAAAAAAGTGATCTGAAAAAAACCTTTGAAAAATATTTTGGTGAATTTATTGATAAAAATAAGATGCCTGAAGGAATAGATATTGTTGATGCGTTATCGACAGTTGCTTTTGAAAAAGATAAAAAAGCAGTTGGAGAGTTTACCTGGAAGACCTTGATGATCGGGGCGATGCATTTCCAAGATTCATATAACTATGATATTGAACGAGTAAAACGATGTGTCATCCATTATGCAACACCAGATGATCGCATTATTCCGTTTTGTGCATACAATGGTGGGCCAACCTATCGAACTGAGGTTGAACAGAAATTCAGTACGCCACTGGATGAATGGAGAAAACGCAATAAAGAAAAATAATTTTTTAACTCTTCTCCGCAGATCTTCGATGTACCAGATATACAGTATATAGAGACATACTCTATATTTTGTTCATAAGAAATCGACTGGTAGTATGAATGTATCTATAGTTCAGAAGTATAAACGATAGCTCTGCATATATAGGATGGGATGCGGCAGGTTTTGATGGGAAAAAAAGACCTGCCGTTTTAGTGTTCAAAACTATACGGCTTCTTCATATATAAAAATCTGTTCTGTGAAAATGTCAAATTGAAAAAATAACGAATGTATCTAACATTAAAACTAATCCACATACACTTCATTTTCTTCAAAAGGTTCATATTTATAAAGTATGTGTTGATTATCCTGTGTTGAAATATATGGTGATTATTGCTCCGTCGATTCTTTCAGCGGATTTTTCGTGTTTAGGAGACGAAGTAACGGCTCTTGAACAAGCCGGCGCCGAATGGATTCATCTTGATGTTATGGATGGTCATTTCGTGCCAAATATTACGATGGGTCCTGTAGTGGTTGCCGGTATTCGGAAAAAAACGAAACTGTTTTTTGATTGTCATCTGATGATTAAAGAACCTCATCAGTATATTGAAGCATTTGCCAAAGCTGGTGCTGATTTGATTACGATTCATGCTGAGACAACAACAGATCATAAAAAGATTCTACAAAAAATCCATGCTTGTGGGTGTAAAGCTGGAATGTCGGTGAATCCTGAAACCTCATTAGAACCAGTGAAAGCAGTACTTACAGATCTTGATTTAGTTTTGATTATGTCGGTTCATCCCGGTTTTTCAGGACAATCATTTATTTATGATGTTGTACCAAAAATAAGACAAGCTCGTCAATTGATTGATGCATCAAAAAAAGAAATTTTTCTCCAAGTTGATGGCGGGATTAATCAAGAAACCGCCCGTATTGCTAAACAGAATGGAGCAACAGTGTTGGTTGCAGCAAATTTTGTTTTTAAAAATAAAAGGTATGCTGACGCGATTCGTTTATTGAAAGAAGCATAACTAGAACGATTTTCAAAGTCCAGATGCTAGGTCACGAATGACTGCAAGTTTGTCTTTTGCCTTGACCACGCCGCTTGCAAGTAGCACTCCGTCTGCTCCAAGTTTGAGTGCCATCTGAACGTCTTTTCCATTTTTGACGCCTGCTCCGCAGAGTACCCGAACATCGGTATCAATTTTTTTCACAACATCAACACTGTTTTTGACGATGTCTGGATTTGCAGTGGTTACGGAGATGTCACCGCCGATGAGTTCTGGTGGTTCAACAGCGATAAAATTTGGTGATAGTGCTGCTGCTGCTTTTGAAGTTGCCACGTTATTCGTACAGACGATTTGATCAAGATTGTTCTTCTTTGCTAACGTTATACAGCTGTCGATGTCGGCAAGGATGAGTCGATGTTCACTATGGTTGATGAGTGTACCTTTCGCTCCTGCGGCAACAACTGCATCAGGGAGTATCCATCCGGTATGACTTCCCGGTGTTATTGGGTCAATGTGTTGGGCGTACACTGGTATTTTAAGATTCTTGCTGCATAGCATGATGTCCATTGGTTGTACAGCGATTGCCATGCTTGCTCCTGTTTCTTCTGCCACGGTTTGCATGATTTGTCCGATTTCAAGTGCTTTGGTTCCGGTTGATTCGGTATATGTTTTTACGTTGACGACAATAGTCGGGGTTTTTAACATGAATTATTGTCTCCTCACGATAGATTTTTTTATGTATGGTAATGAATATGGTATGATAAATAGCTTATGTGTAATGGGTACGCAAAAATTTTAGGTAAGCGAAAAAGAGTATTGTTGTGTTTTTTGTTTTTGAAAAAAGAAAAAAAGAAGATGATGGGGAAAAAGTTTAGTAGAAATCTTCAAGGTTTCCTTTGAAGGTTCCAAAGATATAGAAGTTTCCACGGAATCCATGAAATTCAAGAGGTATTTCTATTCTTTTAAGTCTCATGGTTCCCGAGATTGTTCCGAGGAGGTTTGTGGTTCGGTAGTGGAGGTTGAGTGCAAAGAATTTCATGGTGTCTCCAAATCGTGATACTCGTGGAAATAAAATAAATCCTCGGATGAACGTCCGGTCAAATATTCCTGTTGGTTGTTCGTCAGGTTGTGGTGCGCAGGTCATTGCAGCTATATTGGGTAATACGCCAATTAGTAACATACACATTATTATGCCAAGTATCTTTTTCTTCATAGTTCAAGCCCCATTATATTTTATATATGTATATATTATAAATATGTACTATATTAATATTTCGCTTGTTACGTTGAAAACTCTGTAAAATTATTATATACTTGATATATCCGAAGGGTTTTTTCAGAACAAACTAACTCCCCACAAGTCAAAGTAATCAATATAAATTCTTGATCATTTGAGGGACATTATGAAAATTCAAACAGAATGTATACCCTGTCTGATCAAAAGGGTGATCTTTGAAGTAGAACAAAGTACTTCAGATAAAAATCTACAAATAAGGATTATTCAAAACATATGTCATCTTCTTGGTGATTTGTACGATCCAGATGAATGTAGTGCGTATATTGCTACAAAAGTTCATCAGCGGACCTACCAGTTATTAAAAGATACTGATCCCTATGCTGTGTTAAAAGATCAAAGTAATTCTGTTGCATGTTCTCTTGTTGCTGATGTTACACGCTGTGTTGCTCAATCTAAGAACCCAATAAAAACAAGTATGATATGTGCTATAGTTGGAAATATTCTTGATTTTGGTATTGATGGGGGAAGTACCAATCCCGAAAATTTAACGAACCTGTTTTATAAATTGTATCGTGAAAAACTTGGACATGATGACTTTGCAAAGGTTCAATCACTTTTAGAAAAATCTCGACATCTTATCTATTTTACTGATAATAGTGGTGAAATTGTTTTTGATAAGATCGTGTGTCAAGAGTTGAAAAAAGCGTATCCTGAGCTTGATATTACGTTGGTTGTTCGGGGAAAACCAGTGCTTAGTGATGCAACATTAGCTGATGTGAAGCAAATAGGGTTTGATTCGGTTGTCGATCGAGTTCTTACGACAGGATGTTTTGCGGTTGGAGTTGATTTTCGAAGATTGCCTAAACAGGTTAAACAGAGATTAGATTCTGCTGATTTAATTGTTTGTAAGGGAATGGCAAATTATGAGACGTTTTCTGAAACACGGTATAAACCTATTCTATATTTATTACGGACGAAATGTAGTCCTATTGCTCGTTCTATGGGATTACCGGTTAATAAAAACATTATTAAACTCGAATATTGACTGCTTAAACGATTTTAGAGATAAATACGCGTTTTTAAGCTCGCTTTTCATTAAAGATATCAGCTGGCGCTATACAAACGTTGTACTTTTTACCTTTACTAGTTGTTACGTTTAATAATAATTTTAGTAAAATTTATATATCTATAAATATAATATACTATTGCAGGTATATAGATATGGGGGAAAATAATAGTGAGCAACTCTTAAAAGATGCGATTTACTGGCATCTCATTGGACTCGGATACACTGAGTTTCAAGCTGAAGTGGAAGCACAACGGCGATTAAAACAACAACGACAGTCTGAGATATAAAAAGTGATGCCGTTTTTTTTAGTGTAATATTCAAAAAATAATAGCCAAATAATAACAAAAATTATTTCTTAGGAGAGATGGAAAGGATCTGGAAGGATGTAGGAGAGATGGAAGGAAAAGGAATGAAAAGAATACTCCAGATCCTCTTAAGTTATACTTTGTAAAAAGTAATTTATAAATATTTTTATTCATTTTGTCATTTTGAAAAACAGTCATGAGAGATAATCTTTTATTGGTCTTTGAGCAGGTCAAATGCTTTTTCAACAGCATCAAACGCTGTATCAGCAATGTAATAGGGATTATCCTGACTATTTATATGAAAAGCCCCAGAAATTAACGCATCAACACATCCACCGGTACCACGTATGAGAACAACTGGTTTCTTTATAATAAATGCATACGTAAGTTCATTTAAAGTACCCCATCGACCTGCCAGAGCTATAACAACATCGCTAAAACCAACAACCAGCGTATTCCTGCGAGATCCTAGGCCAGAAATTAATCCAATATCAACGTACGGATTTGCTTCTTGTTTTGATTCGGGAAGGATCCCTATAGTCACACCACCTGCCTGACATGCACCAAAACAAGCAGCCTGCATGATGCCGCTCCGACCTCCACAAAGAAGAACACCATTTCGCTGAGCAATAAAACGACCAACATCCTCAGCAACTTTTAGAGCATAAGAACTTAAATGTATGTCTGATCCATCACTGCCGCAGACCGCAATAATTGATCTCATATGAGCGACTATACTTTAGATGCTTTTAAGCATTCCTAAAAGGATAAAATATAATGTATTTGTTATGTTGTAGTTGTTGTCTCATCTTGTTTTCGTGTTTTCGTATAACATCGGGTTTTTCTTCCTTTTTTCGATACTTGAATGATATCTGCTTGCGCTAAGATTTTAATGTTATAATTAATGGTTTGAGGTTTTTGATGGAGTACACGTGCTATTTCCTTTTGATGGATGCCTGGATTTTGCTGAATAAGATTTACAATTTGTATCTGCAGTTCAGTTAATCGGAATCGTTCTTCTTTTGGAAATTTCATTGCCGTTGGATAAAAAGCTCGGTACCGTAACCCTTCCCGTCGTGATTTGATCAATTCTGTTTTTTCAAGGACCCACAAATGATATGACAAGGTTCCGTTTTTCACATCAATTTTTCGCCGTATCTGATTGTAATGAACACCTGGATTTGTTTTGATAAATCCATAGATTTGACCTCGGACAAATTGATCAAGAACATCTTCTTTTTGAATTCTGGTATACAGTGGAATAAATACTATTAAGAGTGCAAGAAATTTATATTTTCCAGTTTCCGTAAGTGCAATAAAACCAAGGGTGAGTAACCCAAGACTAGTCGATGTGGTAACAGCAACTGGTTCTTTATTTGCTTCGAGTACGTAATACGAACGAAGCAGGTCCCCTTCATATTCAACAGTACAATTTTTATTCAATTCATACGTAAAACCAAAAGAATCTGTAATGGCAAACACAATAGTATACTGGCCACTGTTGGTATACGTATGAGTAATTACCTGATCATCTTTTGTATAGGTTTCTATTGTTTCATCACCCCAATCTATCGTATAATGATTAATATTTTCGTGAAAAACAGGGCTTGAAAAAGAGGGAAGTGTGATCGTGACTTGATAGTGGTCCAGTTTTGGTATCTTTTGGGCAATCAACGCTGATGACGTTATTTTTTCAACAGGAAGAATTAACACATTACTCGCTTTAATAGTATCTGGTTGTTCAGGTATTGAAATCAAGATATCTTTCTCATGAGATGTAAGTCTTGTTCCCTCAGGAAATACTGTTTTTTCAACATCTGCATAGTCAACACCGATACGATTGTTTGGAAGTTGTATAACGGTGCTGTTTTCAGGAAGTTCGATAACGGTTGTTTTTGTTCCATTGATGATTTGAGGATACTTTTTTAATGATGTTTTTGTAATAAGTGAGGTGTACGGCACATTTGATTTTTCACCAGTAGTATCTATCTCATGGTGTTTTTGTGCAGAGGATGTGTTTGCCGGGGATGTTTCAGATGAACTATAGTCAGATGCAAATACGAGAATATTTAGCGAGCAGATAATAACAGCTAATAAAAAATATAAAACGAAGATGATTGTTTGTATTCGTCCCCTTGCGTTCATGAATCTTAAAATATTTAAAGAACTAGATGTTTTTATATGTTTTGAGACAAAATTTTGATAGTGTGACAAAAGGTTCTAGTGTTGAAAATACAGATGGGATTTAAATAGAGTGGTTATATACAACGTAGCAAGGAACCTCAAAATGACTAATGATTCATCTCCGATTTTAAATACTACCTCTATGCAATCAGGTATCGGTCGAGAAGTACCGAACAGAAAATCCGCTGAAGCTGTTATTGTTTTAGAGAATGTTTGTAAATACTATCATGTACAAAAAGCGGTTGATTCGATTTCTTTTTCTGTGGGTAGAGGTGAGATTTTTGGTTTTCTTGGTCCGAATGGTGCTGGGAAAACAACGACAATAAAAATGATCACAACGTTGCTTCGGCCTACTCAAGGCTCAATTCAGGTGTGTGGTTTTGATGTGCAAAAAGATCCTCTTGAAGTTAAACGACGAATTGGGTATATGCCCGATGTTCCTGGTTTTTATGGTGAGATGAGTGCATTTGAGATTCTTGAGTATTATGCTGAATTTTACAAAATACCACGAGAGGTACGTCGGAAAAAAATTGATGAACTTTTAACGATGATGCATCTGATCGACGTGAAAGACAAAAAGATTAAAACGTTTTCTCGAGGGATGAAACAAAAAGTTGGTTTTGCATCAGCACTCTTGAATGATCCTGAAGTGCTGATTTTAGATGAGCCGACGATTGGTCTGGATCCGGAAACAATCCATCTGTTTCGAACAGTCATACGATCGCTCAATGAGAAAGGGGTGACAATTTTTTTATCATCACACATACTCTCTGAGGTTCAGGCGATTTGTGATCATGTCGGAATCATCCGGCAAGGAAAAATCATTGCTGTTGATTCTATTCAAGGGTTGAGTAAAAAGGTTTCAGAAAAGAAAAACATGCTCCTCATTGTATCGTATGAGAATATGACTGATGAGGCTGTAGATGTGGTTCAACAGATTCCAGGAGTGATACGGGTTGTAAATAACAGTGAAGCAAAAAAATTGGAAGTTGAGATATCTCCGGAAAAAGCAAGCATCTCATTGATTAACCATACCCTAGTGCAGCACGGTATCGGTGTGACTGGTCTTGAACGTAAACAGCCTGATCTTGAGGATATTTTTTTGTCACTCATCAGAGGTGGTTCTCCATGAAACAAAATATGATGGATCACCTCTTTGGTTTTTATATAGTGTTTAAAAAAGAATTTTTTATGAATTTGAAAAGCATTCGTATGGTTATACTTCTCTTGTTGTTTACTTTGTTTATTTTGTTTTCGGTTGGTGTCGGTTCAGTTGTGATGAATTTTGATTTTTCTGATATGAATGGATCTAATATACAGAAAGGTCCTGTGATTATTCTGTATTTTGTAGTTCAGCTGATTGGTTTTATCGGACCAATACTTGGCATTGCGCTTGCTTTTGACGTGATCGTCAAAGAAAAGATACAAAATTCTTTAAGTCTTTTACTCTGCAGACCTGTTCAGAAAAGAACGATTGCTCTAGGTAAATTCTGTGGTATCACCGCTGCTTTGATATTGCCTGTTGGTATTGTAAATGTTGTTGCATTAGTGATGATCAGTGTTATCTCCGGGAAACATCTTGAGTTTTCACAGGCAGGAATTTTTCTTGTTTTAACCATTGTTTTTCTTGCAATATATATCGCGATTGCCCAGTGTATCTCTAGTATTGCGAAAACAACAGCAACTGCAATTCTTTTAGGTATTGGGATCTGGTTTACGTTCTGGTTGTTTATACCTATCATTACCGCGGTTATTCCAAAGGATGCAGCTGTGCTGATTCATGGTATTGAACTGTTGAATCCTAGCACATCGTATTCTCTCTGTATGTCAGCAAGTTTGTTTGGTGGGCTAGGGGTGATCGATACGTTTTTCCCCCCGTGGGTTTATTATCTCGTTCTTTTCTTGTTTCTTGGCGGTTTCGTGATTCTTGCCATGGAATTGTTTCATAGGATTGAAGCATGATCTGTTCTACTATTTCATCAAAATAGGAAATAGAACATGTTGTCATCTGTAGCATAAACTCCTTGATGAAGAAGTATTGATAGATATTGTTTGAATTTCGTTGAAAAACAATGCTATCTGTTTGTGCTCTTTTTCAATGAAAATCTGGTACGGGCGAGAAACACAGATCGTATGGAGCAGTAATTTGATCAGTGTTTGTTTTCTCATACTAATTTGTTTTTAGCGGTTTTTATCACGCTGTGGATCCAAGTTTATTTCTTGGTAACTCCGTCCAATAGATAATATGGTAAAAACTGGATTGATTTTTTCTCAAGGTACCAGCACCGTTTCCTGATAGAAACAATATTAAAGCAAGTTGTGATACAATCAAGTCGTGTCACAACTACCGCGTGGAACAAGGGATTTTACTCCTGAAGAAATGTATATTCGGAGATATATCGAGGAGAGTATTCGAAAAACCTTTCTTTCATTTGGTTATGGCGAAGTTCAAACACCAACCTTTGAACATCTGGAGTTATTTACAGCAAAATCAGGTCAGTCAATCATCAATGAGTTGTATAATTTTACTGATAAAAGTGGACGAGAGCTCACCTTACGGCCTGAGATTACAGCTCCTGTAATCCGTTTCTATGTTGAACGATTGCAGATGGAGCCAAAACCATTAAAGTTATTCTATCTTGGGAACTGTTTTCGGTATGATCGACCACAGAAAGGGAGATATCGAGAATTCTGGCAAGCAGGCTGTGAACTGATCGGGGCAGATACTCCTGAGGCATATGCAGAGTTGATTGCGTTAGCCTATACAATTTTACACAATATTGGCCTGAAGGATTTTCATCTAAATCTTGGAAACCTCTCGCTTATTCAAGCGTTATTTAAGAAACTGAGTGTTTCTGTCAACGATCAGAAAAATCTGTTACCACTTATTGATAAATCGCAGTTTGATGAACTCTTAGATGCGTTGAAATGTTTAGGGTTATCATCACAGATTGCTGAAGAGGTTGTTGCTTTACTGCAAACTTCTGATATTCCACAAATTCAAAATTTTTTTAATGACACTCCTGAGGTTCACAAAGAACTACTGAAGCTCCGGCAGATTATAACCCTGCTTCAACAGTCCTTTCAGATTCCTGATGTTTCTGTGAAACTAAGTATCGTTCGAGGGCTTGACTATTACAAAGGGTTGGTTTTTGAAATTGAAGCACCAAAACTTGGGGCCGAAAAACAACTCTGCGGTGGTGGAGCCTATGATCTGGTTGGTTTATTTGGAGGAAAAGATGTACCAACTGCTGGCTTTGCAATTGGATTTGACCGAAGTATTCTAGCTCTTGAAACCCAAAATGTAATCTTTCCAAAACCAGCATTGGATATCTATATCATTCCGTACGATGAAACCTGTATTGAAAAATCTTTTGAACTAGCGCAACTGCTAAGAAAAGATGATTACCAAGTTGATGTTGATCTTCTCCGGAGAGGTATTGGAAAATCGTTAAAATTTGCTAGTACGAAAAACACCCGGCATGCGATCATTTTAGGTCCTGATGAACTCAATCGAAATGTGGTGATGCTACGTGATATGAAGTCAGGAGAACAGCAGAGTATTTCTGTAGCTGAACTTTTGACGTATCTGAAAAAATCTCGTAAGTGAGGTTGTTGATTTCTTCTATGCAGAAACAATGTTTTATTCTTGATACTTCAGCAATTCTCTCAGGAATTCCCTTAAATCTTGGTGATGGTTTCATGGTTACAACACCAAAAATCTCACAAGAGTTACGACCGGGGGGTCGTTCGTATCGTACTTTTGAAATGCTGCTGGGAAAAGGGTTGAGCATTCAACAGCCGTCCTCTGAATCGTTGTGTATAGTCCAAAAAACGATTAAAAAGATGGGTGAAACACATCGTTTATCAGATGCTGATTGTGAGATCCTTGCGCTAGCGTATGATATCAAAAATCAAGGAACGTACGTTGTCATTATTCTGAGTGATGATTACAGTATTCAAAATATTGCATCTGAGCTGCATATTGTTTTTCAGCCGGTATCACACCAAAGTATAACAAAAAAGTTTAAATGGAATTATCGATGTCCAGGGTGTAAAAAAACGTTTACCACAGCAGTAGAAATCTGTCCGATCTGTGGAACACAGACCAAACAATCTGTGCAGCGAAAGGAAGATATTAGTTAGGTGTACTATGAATCTCAAGCAAGCGTTTATTCGATTTTGGAAAAGTGAGGATAACAAAATATCTCTTGTTCGAGACGTTCTTGTTGCGCTGTTTGCGGTTTTTGTTGTTCTGGTGATTCTCTGGACGTATACTGGTCAGTGGTTTTCAGCTCCTATGGTCGCTATTGAATCAGGAAGTATGGAACATCCAAATCCTCCTTTTGGTCGTCTTGGAACGATCGATGCTGGTGATATGGTTCTTGTCCAGAAAGTATCAATCAGAACTGATGTTATTCCTCATGGAGGACCATATGGTGGGGCTCAAGCTGAAAACGGCTGGCAATCCTATGGTGATTACGGAGATGTCATTATTTATAAACCTGATGGTCGAAATGATGTTTCTCAAATTATTCATCGGTGTATGTGTTGGGTTGATGTCTATTCAAATGGAGTTGAAACGAGATACACCATCAGAGAGTATGGTATCTTTAATGAAACCTCATTGACGATACCTGAGCTTGGTTTGTATAACAAACAACCGAATCCTGCTTGGACACATTCAGGTTTCCTCACAAAAGGAGATAATAACAATGTTATTGATCAGGTTACTACGATCTGCAGACAACCGGTAAAAGTTGAATGGATCTCAGGAAAAGCGCGGTTAGAAATCCCCTGGCTTGGAACGATTAATCTTTTCTTTGAAGATATTCTTCACGGGAAAAGTACGACGAGCAATGTTCATGAAGACTCCTTTATTTGTCTTGGGATTGTAATAACTATATTGATCTCGATACCCATTGTTCTTGACATTCGTGATTATCTTAGAGATAAGAAAAAGAAACAAGAACCAAAACAATTATAATCTTTTTTTATCGTTGTATCCTCGGTGAGTTTTTCTTCTGATATGGTAGTGGATCATTGATTTTTGCCTGGTGAAAGCCTTGTAGTCGGAGAACACAGGAATCGCATCTCCCACACGCTTTAGTCCCCCCTTTATAACAGGACCAGGTATGTTCAAAAGGAACACCGAGTTGCAATCCTTTTTTTATGATTTCTGCTTTTGTCATCATAAGTAGCGGTGCATGAATTATGATTTTTTTCCCCTCGATTGTTTTTTTCGTTGCAAGATTAACCATATTTTGAACAGCAGCAATATACTCTGGTCGACAGTCAGGATACCCGCTGTAATCAATTGCATTTGCTCCAATGAAAATTGCATCTGCATCACAGGTTTCTGCAAAGCCAAGTGCTATCGCTAAAAAAACAGTGTTCCGAGCGGGGACATAGGTTGAAGGAATCTGTGATCCAATCTTTTTTTGTTCATGTGTTGGAATCTTTTGTTTTTTCTGATTGAATAGTGAGGATCCGCCAAACTGCTGTAAATCAAGATTAAAAAAAACGTGTTTTTTCACGTTGAGATGTTTGCCAATCTTTTTTGCACAGAGTAATTCTTTATTATGACGCTGACCATAGTTAAAAGACAAAGCATAGATATCGTATCCTTGTTGTTTGCAGATTGCTGCAGCAACCGCAGAGTCAAGTCCACCAGAAAGGAGACATACTGCCTTTTTTTTCCCCATATACCTTCATCGATTCCAAAGCGGAGACATTTTTCGTAGACGTTCAACTACCGTTGGAACAACTGACGAAACAATCGCTATTTCTTCATCTGTTGTTTCTCGGCCTAAACTCAATCGAATTGACCCATGCGCTTGTACTGGGTCTAAACCGATCGCGGTGAGAACATGCGATGCTTGAAGCTTCATAGATGAACATGCCGATGCTGTTGAGGCAGCGATACCTTCTTCATCAAGGGCTAAAACAAGAGATTCTCCTTCTATTCCAGTGAATCTGAAATGAGCATTGTTTACAAGTCTTTTTTGAGGATGACCGTTGAGATAACTTTCTTCGATGTCTAAAATATTTTTGATTAGGGAATCTCGTTTTTGTTGTATTTTTTGTGTATCGGTTTCCATTCTTTTTTCAGCTAGTTCACAGGCTTTTCCAAGGCCGACAATACCAGGTACATTAAGCGTGCTGCTACGGATGCCTTTTTCATGACCGCCGCCATGGATGATTGGCTGAAGTTTCACTCCATCTTTGATGTATACGGCACCGACTCCTTTTGGTCCGTAAATCTTATGTGATGATAATGATAGTAAATCAATATGATTTTTTTTAACATCGATAGGGAGTTTTCCTAGTGCTTGAACTGCATCGGTATGAAAAAGTATATTTCGTTCATGGGCGATTTTCCCGATTTCTTCAATAGGTTGAACGGTTCCGATCTCATTATTTGCTGTCATGATTGTAATCAGAAACGTGTTTTTTGAGATTACTTCTTGGAGTTCTTCAAGATTCACCATACCCATGGTATCAACTGAGGTGTAATGCACTTTAAATCCTTGCTCTTCAAGATGTTTACAGGTTTCAAGAACCGCTGAATGTTCAATGGTTGAAGTGATGATATGTGGTCCTTTTGTCTCTCGTTTATCTTTGAAGGTATACGCAACACCTTTTATCGCAAGATTATCTGATTCAGTACCACCTGAAGTAAAAATAATTTCACTGCTATCTGTCTTGATAAGTTGTGCTACTGCTTTTCGAGCTTTTTCAGCAGCAGCCCGCGCGTCTCGTCCGAAACTATGAATCGATGATGCATTTCCGTATACGGTCGAATAATAGGGGAGCATTGCTTTAAGAACGAGAGGATCTACTTTTGTGGTGGATGCATGGTCCATGAATATTTTTTTCATATTCTCTGCTCCTTATCTGATTCTTTTACTTTAAATCCATCATCTTCTGTAGTGGAATCCGGGCTTTTTCCATTGTTTCTTTTGAGAGTTGAATCGCGGGTTTTAAAGTTTCAAGACTTTTTAACACTTTTTGCAAGGTGATTTTTTTCATATTTGGGCAGATTGCAGTTTCAATTGGATAAAAAATTTTATCTGGATTTTCTTTTTTGAGACGATAACAAAGCTCTTTTTCAGTGCCAATGATGAAACGAGTTGCTTTTGATTGCTTCACCTGCTGAACCATACCATTGGTTGATAGTGCATGATCAGCAATATCGATAACCTCAGGTCTGCATTCAGGATGGACAAGGACTTCAGCATCAGGATACTTGTTTTTTAACAATAGAATGTGATCTTTTGTGATATTATGATGGGTCGAGCAGATGCCCGGCCAAATCAGGATCTCTTTCTCAGGTACAAATCGTTGAATGTACAACCCAAGATTTGTATCAGGGATAAAAATAATTTTTTTTGCTTGGCAGGACTGTACAATTTTCACTCCATTTGCAGAGGTACAGCAAATATCTGCACATGCTTTTACTTCAGCAGACGTGTTAATATACGCAACAACTTCAGCATCAGGATGTTTTTCTTTCATCCAGCGGAGACTTTCGACATCGACCATCTCAGCCATGGGACATTGCGCTTTAGGATCAGGATGAAGTACTGTTTTTTCCGGGTTGAGTATTTTTGCTGATTGAGCCATGAAATCAACACCACAAAAAACGATAACCTTTGCATCAGTTTTTGTAGCTTTAATTGAAAGATCTAGTGAATCTCCAAGAACGTCGGCAATATCTTGAATATCAGGATGTTGATAATTATGCGCGAGCAGGATGGCATGTTGCTTTTCTTTCAATTTCTGAATTTTTTCTATAATCTGTTCTTTCTCCATAACAATCAAGGAGTCCATATTAATTTTTTACCAGCAATACTGCCCTCACACATAAATATTGCTCTTCTACAGTATTTTTATCAGATGAAGGCAAATGTATTTATCTATGATTGTAAATTACCTATTCGTAGTACATAGGAGGATGGAACGACGCTATGATAGATATTGGAGCATTTATATTGGGGATGTGCATCGGTGTGATTGCTGTTGCGTTGGCTATTGAACTAGGTATGAGAAAAACTCCAAACACTCAAAGTGCGACACGGCCAACACATAAGTGGAGTATTTCGGAGATTTCAAATCCTCGAATTGTTGCAGAGTATCTAGGAGACATGGAGCTTCCAAAAAACGCAAAAATCGTTGTTAATCAGTATGAAAATAAGGATCGACTTGTTGGTCTCCAAGCAAAAGAGCATTCAGGAATTCGGGGAAATTTTATTCTTGGCGACGACCGCGCGTTGATCCTAGCAGGACCAATTAAACAAGAAGAGCTCGGTGTTTGGACTGTTGAAAAAGTAATGCTTGAGAAGTTGAATAAATATTTTGAGGATAGTTGGTCGAAAGCTCATGATGTATCATTTGATGAGTAATGATCATGTGCATTCCGATTAGCACAACCACCATTTCTAACATACGGCAGTAACTATTGCTCCTATTACAAGTAGAACAAGGTATTTCTATTTTTTTTCACATAGCTACTTGTTCATGAAAAACGTTGATGCTTGATGAATGGTTGGTTGTACATAATTATATGCGGAAAAAACTAGGTTTGGAGTTAACTAATTAAAGCCGAGAGGTATGCTGCCTACGAATGTTTCTAAGTCTTGTCGGTATCATTGTTTCATTCATAGTAATTATCTTTTTCATCAGAAAACAGAAAAGTTTTGGATTATCGCTGATACTTGGTGCAGTTATCCTTGGTTTTTTTTCTCTGGAATTCCTATCATTCCAAGATATATTAAAAACCATTATCGCAGCAAGTATTTACTCATTTGATACCGGTCAGATCAATACGGAAACTATCGAGCTTGGTTTGTTAAGTACCTTTATTTTTATTCTTGCAAAAACCATGCAGGAAACCGGAGCAATAACTAAACTTATTGAAAGTTTTCGAACCGTCTTCTCAAAAGGAGGTATTCTTGGCGTTATTCCTGCGATATATGGTTTAATGCCAGTCCCAGGAGGTGCACTCCTTTCGGCACCAATGCTTGATGAAGAAGGAACTGCGTATCAACTCGATAATCGTCAAAAAAATTTCCTCAACATATGGTTTCGGCATATATGGTTCCCTATTTTTCCGATATCAGCAGCAATGATCCTCATCTGTAGTCAAAAATTTTCAGATATCGATATTGGATACCTCATCCTCATCAATTTACCTTCAACCCTTACTGCAATTCTGATTGGTTATTTTATGTTGCGGTTTTTTCTAAAACATAAAAATCCCTCTGTTACAAAAGAAGACACCGGCGGTCTTCGAGGATTGATCTATTTGATTCCTCCGATTGCTCCTTTGTTTTTTTACTTAATTTTACAATATGTTGGTTTTTCGCAGACAAGGTCCTTTTTGATCGGAGTTGTTTTTAGTATTGCTCTACTTTTTTTCCTCACACATAATACGAGTGGAGAGTATCTCAAGATCATTCGACGGTCATTTACCTGGAATCTCATAATTGCGATTTTCGGAATCATGATTTTTCGAGAAATGTTTGAAGCGACCAAAGCAAATAGTATTCTTGTTGATCTGATTCAAACAACACCGACACCGCCTTTGGTTATTATCATTCTGATTCCCTTCCTTCTTGGTTTATTGACTGGTTATAATCTTGGTGCTATAACGCTCTCCTATTTTTTGATACAACCCTTTTTCATATTCACTTCAATTCCTATTCTTGGTTTAACCAGCATAATTTTTATCAGTTCTCTTGTTGGTTATTTAATTTCACCAATTCATCTGTGTAATGTACTCAGTAGCGAATATCTAAAAACAAATCCTATGAAAATATATCGATGGTTTATCCCTGCTGCAATGACTCTGTTATGTATTCAAATTGTTTTTGTCGTGCTTGTTTTTTCATTAGGATAAAGCTTTTATAAAAACTTGATTTCCTTGTTGCTATGAACAAGGTTGATCTTCTTCCGTATCTTCGAAATCCTAGCTTTTATGGATCATCAGCTTCATCTGTAGAAATTATTCAGACACATATTTCTGTTGTAGCATTAACAGGACCCTATGCGTACAAGGTAAAAAAACCAGTCAATTTTGGGTTTCTTGATTTTTCAACACTTGAGAAAAGGAAATTTTATTGCGAAGAAGAAATCCGTTTAAATAAACGCCTTTGCCCAGATATATATCTTAGTGTACTCCCCATCACACAACAGAATGGTGCTATTGTACTCAACGGTACCGGGAAGCCGATCGAGTATGTCGTGAAAATGAAGCAGTTTCCTCAACAAGAAATTATGACGTATCTGCTGAAACAGGGAAAAATCGATGAGGATATCATAGATATACTTTGTTCAAAACTAGTCGATTTTTATACTCGTGAACAGCCGACCGATGAAATAAGCTCCTATGGCAGTCCTGACCAAGTACGTCAGAATATTGATGAAAATTTTGAACAAACAAAAGCTGTTGTTGGTAGTCTTATTTCTCCTGAAACATATGCTTTTATAAAAACAACAAATGATGCTTTTTTTAAGAACAAAAAGGATGTTTTTCACCGTCGAATCAAGCAAGGCTACATCCGTGATTGCCATGGAGATCTCCATTCAGGGAACATCGTCGTTTCTGGTGCAAACAATATCTATATTTTTGATTGCATCGAATTTAATAAACGATTTCGATTTATCGACGTTGCATCTGATATCGGTTTTCTTGCGATGGATCTAGATTATCAAAACCATCCGTATCTTGCAAGTTTTTTAATTACCAACTATGTTAAAAAAAGCGGTGACACAGGCATCTTTGATCTTCTAAATTTCTACAAATCCTACCGAGCCTATGTTCGGGGGAAGGTTACTGGTTTTCAACTCCAGGATCCAAAGATACCTGAGCATAAAAAACAAGAGTTACAAAGGACTGCACAGCGATATTTTACATTATCAGAATATTATGCTTTGTTATTTTCGCTTGATGTAGCAGAACATACGCCATGTCTCTTTGTTGTCGGTGGTTTGAGTGGTACTGGTAAATCAACGGTTGCACAAAAAATCGCTGTTGACTATCATGCATGCTATCTCAACTCAGATATTATTCGGAAACAACTTGCTGGCATCGATACCTATGAACGACATCACGATGCATTCAACAAAGGGTTATACGAACCAAAAAACGTTGATGCTACGTATGAAAAAATGATTACAACTGCAGCAGAAACGCTCCAACGGAAAGAAAATGTGGTTCTCGATGCAACCTTCCAAAAAAGGAAACATCGTGACATGGTTGTTCGTCTTTCCCAAGATTTATCTGCATCTCTCATCATCATCCAATGTGTTTGTCCCGATGAAGAGGTAAAAAAGCGGTTAGAATCCCGTCTGGAGAAAAAATCGGTTTCAGATGGACGATGGGAGATTTATCTTAAACAGAAAGAAACCTTCGAAGCATTTTCTTCAAAGGATCATGTGTATATTTTTGACACGTCGAACGAGCAATATGAATATCGATTCAATTTTTTCAAAACGATAGCGCAGCATCTTTCTAAGGTGTAATCATATGAAAATTGCAGGTTATGATTTAGACATGGATCACATCATTGACCAAATTGTTCAGAAACAGTATTCGACGCTCGCACTGCAAGTCCCGGAAGGGCTGAAACACTCATTGCGACCTATTGTAAACTATCTGGAACAACAAACGCGTGCTCGGGTTATTGTCCTTGCTGATCCTTGCTTCGGAGCATGCGATATCCCAGTGAATTCTTTGTATAATCTACCTATTGATTGTATTATTCATATTGGTCATACGAAACTGCTTCCTCACCACGATCAGTCCATTCCTGTTTTATATGTCACTGCAGCTGCTGATATCGATGTTTACCGAGTTGTTGAAAAAGCTTGCTCTTTGCTTGTTGGAAATCGTATTGGTCTTGTGACAACTGCGCAGCATCTTCACACGTTACAAAAACTATCCAAATTTTTACAGGATCATGGATTTAAACCAATTGTGGGAAAAGGAGATAGTCGGGTAACTGCCGATGGTCAGATTCTCGGTTGTAATTTTTCATCAGCAACATCGGTTGTCGGAAGTGTTGATTCATATTTATTTCTCGGAAGTGGGATGTTTCACCCTCTTGGTTTGTTGTTAGCAACAAAAAAACCTGTTATTGCTGCTGATCCCTATACGCTTCAGGTTAAACGACAGGAACTTGAAGATATGAAAGATAGTCTTTTACGACAGAGGTATGGGGCTATTGCAGCTGCAAAAACTGCAAAAACTTTTGGCATTCTTGTTGGTTTGAAACCAGGTCAACAACGACTACAGCTTGTTTTTCACCTGAAAACAATCATTGAATCTGCACGTCGAACTAGTCTGATTCTTGCAGTGAATTATGTTTCCCCTGAAATTTTACAGAGTTTTCTTGATATTGATTGTTTTATTTCGACAATCTGTCCACGTATTGCAATTGATGATTATCTCCAGTATAAAAAACCCCTCATCACGCCGGTCGAGGCTGAAATTGCATTTGGTGTTCGATCTTGGCAAACCTATATCTTTGATCAGATCTGTGATGAGCACATTCGATGATAAACCTTTTATGGTTATGTTGCCTCATGTCCTGTATCATGAAATCACTCAAACTTGGATGTCAACCTCTTGATGACCTTCTCGGCGGAGGTCTTGAACAGGGGATCATTACTAAAGTCTTTGGAGAAGCAGGAACCGGGAAAACCAATTTACTCCTTCAAGCATCCCGTGAGTGTATCAGAGCAGGTGGAACGGTCGCCTATATTGATACTGAAGGTGTATCACTCGAACGGCTACGGCAGATCTGCACAAAACAGGAATACCCTAAAATTTTGGAGAATATGAAAGTATTCAGTCCTACATCGTTTGCTGAACAGGAAACAATACTTTCAGATGTTTGTACTCTCAAAGACGTTGATTGTATCACCGTTGATACTATGAACATGTTCTATCGACTCGAACTCGAAGGTGATCGAGAAAGTGGGATGCGTTCGTTCCTTCGACAGATGACCCAGCTTCAGCTTACTGCTCGAAAAAAAAATCTGTATGTTGTAATCGCAGAGCAGGTATATACCGATAAAAATGGTGAAATCAAGCCTTTTAGTCATCGGGAAACAGATCATATGGTTAAAACAGTAATAAAACTTGAACGGAAAGGTATCGGAGAGCGGCAAGCAACTCTCATGAAACATCGATTTCAACCCGAGGGAAAAACAGCGATCTTTCGAATTACCCACCACGGGTTAGAATAAGAATAAGAAAAACCACACTTCTTTTATATGTGTGAATGAAAAAGGATATGCGTTTGATTATTGAAATATTTGATGAGATAGAATAAAG
Source organism: Candidatus Thermoplasmatota archaeon (assembly GCA_038884455.1). Lineage (NCBI taxonomy): Archaea > Methanobacteriati > Thermoplasmatota > Thermoplasmatota archaeon. The sequence goes on from JAWABU010000026.1 coordinate 26,970, forward strand.
AGATATCTATCGTTTCTCAAGGAACAATCAACAAAGCAAAAAAGTACCTATATATCTAACCTCCTTCTGTCAAAAACCTATTTAATATACTTATATATGTCTTTTAGATATGCCGTCTGCTTCAAAATCAGATCTTGAAGAAATAAGTTACAAAAACCTTCGGCGTTTACAACAGCAAGAACAAGCGTCCCCAGGCTTAATGCAGATACCTCCAACGTTCTATGAGCAGTTAACTTCGTATCTTCAAAATCTTGAACAGAAACTTTCAAATGAAAATAATCCAACAAAAAATAAAATTTATCATGAAGAAATACAAAATATCAGGAAAATCGTTCAGAGTATTTATGAACTTCGAGAAAAAAAAATTGTTCAAGCAGCTTTGTCGGCGGTTCGAGGCGCAAAACCTGATGTGAAAAACTTCATCGAACCTGAAAAAGAATTATATGAACAACTTATAGCTGCAATAACAAAGACAAGAACAGATTTGCTCATAACGTCAAAAAAAAATGTTCAGAAAACTCCTGCAGAATCAATCAGTAACCAACAAGTCGGTCCAAAACAGGATTCCCAACGTTCAGATTCAAATGGTACTCCGGTCGTTCGAATGCTTGCAGATGTCCCGGAATTTGTCGGTTTTGATCTGCAAATTTATTCTTTAAAAAAAGATGATGTACTTGCTCTTGATCAAGAAATAAGTTCATTATTAGTGAAACGAGGCGTCGCAGCCATCGTCCATAAGTAATAGGGCTATCCGGCTACATCCCGAAATGAATCCATAAATTCAGCATAACGTCTCATTTTGCTGTGAGAATCACGCACAGCAAACAGAAAAAATCATAATTCAACAAGCTTTTTTACAGATTTTTTCAACAAA
>JAWABU010000027.1 GCA_038884455.1 Candidatus Thermoplasmatota archaeon
GAAAAAATCTGTAAAAAAGCTTGTTGAATTATGATTTTTTCTGTTTGCTGTGCGTGATTCTCACAGCAAAATGAGACGTTATGCTGAATTTATGGATTCATTTCGGGATGTAGCCATTTTTATAGATACTTTTATAATAGGTAGCATCATTCGCCGTCAGAACAATAGAAAAAAGGTGATACAAGATGATTAGCGCCTATATCCTTATAACTATGAAACCAGGAAATGTTGACAAAGCAATTAAAGAAATGCGGAAAATCGAAAACGTCGCAAAAATATCAGTTGTCGCCGGTGAATATGATATCGTCGTCAGGGCGCAGGTCAAAAACCTTGAAGATCTCCTTGAAGTCACCGACAAACTACAAACCATTGAGGGGGTTAACAAAACCACAACCCAGATTATTGAAAAAGAAATAACGCTCTGATACCATGATTATCCGCAAAAAATATTTACTATACAGTCTTGCAATAACGTCCTCGTTCATCGCTGCAGCGGTCACCGCCCTCGACAGCATCATTATTAAAAGTTTTATTCCAAACGCTTGGGCGTTTTCACTTGCCTTGTTTCTCGTCGGACTTGTCGCCACGTTTATCCTTGGAGCTATCCTTTCGATACCGTACCGTAAAAAGAGTATCGGGTCTTTTATTGACCCGTCGTTCAAACGACTTCGGATGATAACAAAAAAAGAACTCACCTTGCATCTCGGTGCAGGTCTGATGAACGGGATGAATACGGTTGGATACTGTGTTCTCATCTCACTGGTATTTGACCCTTCAGTTCTACTCTCATTTCAACAAATCGTCATTTTATATCTATTAATGATTGAATCGTTTACCGAAAAAAACATACCAACCCTTGCAGAGGTACAATCATCAATGATTGTGACCTTTGGAGCAATCCTTGCTTCGATCAGCCTACAAGGAGAAATCAACCTTGAATCACTCCTCATAGTGTTTCTGCTCCTAAATCCAACCTGGGCGCTCTTTTCCATCTTTCAACGAAAACTCAAAACCATGCGCCTTCAAGGAAAACTCAATGATTCAATCAATATACGTTTCTGGAACGTTTTGTTTTCATTGATCTTTACCTTCCTTATTATCTTCATATGGGATACGTTCAATGGAACCAACTACATCATTGAAGGAATCACTGCGTCTGTCACATATTTCCCATGGATATTTTTAACGATGAGTACAACATTTTTTGCCTATGTACTCTTCATTCGATCTCTAGGACTTGGCAATGCAAGTGTCAACAATGCAATCCGATCATCAACCATCATCTTCGCACTCCCCTTCTCAATAATCTTAACGATTATGGGCATCTTTACCTTTGATACCGATCCAGTGATGATCATCATCAAAATCATTGGCATGATCATGATCGTGCTTGGTATCATCTCATTTGCCCTCACCGTTGTCAAAGCCTATATCTTCATCATACTCAAACCAGGATTCAAACGAAAAGATGTTATCAATAAACTCTGGAATATCCCTGGGGTATCCCATGTATCTGCAACTGCAGGAAAATACGACTTCATCGTCAAGGTATCAACCCGCACCCTCGTCAAAGGCTATGAACGAATCATCAGACGAATCGATGACATTGAAGAAGTAGAAAGCTACAAATGGAACTCAGTTCTCAAAGACTGGGAAAACATATAACTAAATGAGCATGCATACGAAGGGATAAACTATATCACCCTGTCGTCATATACTTCTTTTAGTGAAATACATATGGATGATGTTCGACTTGAAAAATTTGCAAACATTCTCATCAACCACTCATTAAAACTCCAGAAAAACGACCTGTTCGTTATTTCAGGTGCACCAGCAGCAACCCCGCTCATCAAAGAGGTTTACAAACAAGCATTACAAGTAGGTGCCCATCCCTACCTCCGCATAGGGCTCCCTGGTCTTGCTGAGATCTACTACACGTACGCCTCAGACAAACAACTCAGATATGTATCACCGATCGAAAAATATGAGATTGAACATATCGATGCACGACTTACAATTCTCGCACCTGAAAATACAAAAAGCCTAACAAATGTTGATCCAAAAAAACAAGCTCTCAGCAGTGTTGCCCATCAAGAAATTCATGATATATTCTTACATCGATCTGCAAAAAATCAACTCCGCTGGTGCCTCACCCAATATCCAACCAATGCTGCAGCACAAGACGCAGAAATGTCACTCGACGAGTACGAAGATTTTATCTTCCAAGCAGCTCACGTCCACGAAAAAAAACCTATCAGCTACTGGCAAAACGTCTTTCAACATCAGGAAAAAATACGAAAACTCCTGCAAACAAAAAAGAAACTCCATATTGTTGCTAAAGATACTGATCTCACCGTTTCAGTAGCAGGAAGAACCTGGATAAATTGCTACGGGCGACACAACTTCCCAGATGGAGAAGTATTTACCGGGCCACAAGAAACAAGCGCAGAAGGACACATCAGCTACTCATTTCCTATCTCCCATGGCGGCAGAGAAGTCGATGGCGTCAAACTCTGGTTTTCCAAAGGGAAAGTCGTCAAAGCCTCTGCATCAAAAGGAGAAACATTTCTCAAATCAATGATAGCTATGGATCAAGGATCATCCTACATCGGAGAGTTTGCCTTTGGATTAAATAACGGCATTAAAAAACATACAAAAAACACGTTATTTGACGAAAAAATTGGAGGAACAATCCACATCGCCCTCGGGAGCGGATACCCAGAAACCAGGAGTACAAACAAATCAAGCCTCCACTGGGACATGATGTGTGATCTGCGTAAACACGGCGAAGTGTATGCTGACAACGAACTCATCTACAAAAATGGTAAATTCACAACACTGTGAAAAACCAGGAAATATTTATATAGAGATATTAATATAACAAAACACCAGAAGAAAATCAACTACGTATCGATTTTTAACGGGAGGAAAAATAATGCAAAGAAAAAAACTCAGAAGCAACCTATTGCAAGCAGCTATAGTCATTAGTATCCTCACATCGTTTATGATTCCTGGAGTTGCGCTTCAACAATCTCTAGAAAAAGAACATACCAGTATGCCACACCTCCACCCAACCATCATCGCTACCACCATCTACGTTGATGACAGTAACACGGCGGGACCTTGGGATGGAAGCCAAGATCATCCTTACCGATACATCCAAGATGGCATCGATCATGCAACCGCAGGTGATACCGTATTTGTCTTCAACGGAACATATCCTGAGAACATCGACATACCAAAAGCCATACTATTAACCGGTGAACATCCTGAAACAACCATCCTCGATGGAACAACAACAGAAAGTGTGATCAGAATCACAGCACATGGCGTCACCATTAAAAAATTCACCATCAAAAACAGCGGTTCAAATCCAAACCATGCTGGCATCTATATTCTTACACAAAATAATATCATCACTGAAAATATTCTTATCAAAAACTCAAAAGCACTGCACTTTCTTGAAACAGCAAACACTGTTTTCTACAATACGTTTATTGAAAATACTCTCGCAGCAGAAGGATTACCAACCAATACGTTGTATAAAAACTACTGGGATGGATATAGTGGCACTGATGCAAACGAAGACGGCATTGGCGATACACCCTACGAAATCACCAGTGGCGGGCTCTCTGACACCTTTCCTTTAATGCATCCGTACGGATCAATCACCAACATCAATACCAAAAAAATCTTTTTCACCATACAACACGCAATTTCAGATTGTACGACCACCCAAGGACATACCATCTTTGTCAAAAAAGGACTCTACACCGAACATATCACCATCCATAAATCTCTTACTCTTATCGGACAAGAACCACAAAAAACAGTGATCGATGGGCGCACACAAGGCACCGTTGTTTTTATCTGTGCAAATGATGTTTCTCTTTCAGGATTCACGGTTCAAAATAGCGGAACCGATATTACCAATGCTGGTATTATCATTCAGTCAGACAAAACCACCATCACCAACACCATACTTACGAACAACTTCCATGGAATCTATCTGAAACTTTCTGCAGATCACAACACCATAACCACTACACTCATTACCAATAATACTTGGAATGGGATTTATATCAAGTCGTCAGCTGCTGATGGAAACACCATCTGTGAAAATATAATCAAAAATAATGGATACGCAGGTATCGGTATCAGTGACTCATCCTACAACAAAATATACCACAATACCTTCATCGGTAACACCCATCAGGCATACGATACCGGTAATAATCTCTGGGATAACGGGCATCCAAGCGGAGGAAACTACTGGAGTGATTACACCGGTATAGATGCAAACGGCGATGGCATCGGTGATACACCATATGCAATCCCTAATGGTATCAACAGGGATCGATATCCACTGATTGAACCCTACGGCAGCGGTGACACAACAGCACCAACCATCTCAATCGTTTCACCAACCCATGGGCTCTACCTCCGAGGGCATCAATTGTTTGAATCACTACTTAAAAAACGGATACTAATCATCGGTGATATCACCATACAGGTTGCTGCAACTGACAGCAGATCAGGTATCAATCGAGTTGAGTTCTACCTTGATAACAACCCAACACCAGTAAAAATAGCATACCAGGAGCCCTACCAGTGGATCTGGACAAAAAATCCAAAGCCACTCAAACATAAACACATCATCACTGTTGTCGCCTTCGATAACGCTGGTAATTTTAACATGGCAGCAATACTTGTCCGGAAATACTTCTGAAGAAGATTTCGCACCAAACTCCATTCTTATCAGAAAGAGTGGGCATGATAAATCTATAAATAACCTTTGTTCATTCCCCTTTCATTATAACTATGTGCGGAATCGTTGGTATTATTGGGGATAAACCGGTTTCACAACTTATCTATAAAAGCCTTTTTGCCTTGCAACACCGAGGACAATCCTCAGCAGGAAAACTGACGTATGATGGAAACATCCACATTACTAAAGATGCAGGACATGTTCGTGATATTTTCAACGAAGAAAAAAAAATAAGCACACCAGGAAACGTTGGACTTGGTCATACCCGATATTCAACTGCTGGGATGGATGATGTTGAATCTTTGAAAAAAAATGCACAACCAGAATACCTAGTCAACCCGTTTCTTGCCGCAGTTCACAACGGCAATATTTACAACTGCTCAGAAATAATTAGAAACACACATCGGAAACCGAGAACAGAATGCGATATTCAATATCTCCTCCTCCCCATGGCTGATTATCTCCATAAAAAAGAAATAAACCCAGGTGTTATTTTTGAAGCATGCAACAGCGTCATGCAACATGTGAAAGGAAGTTATTCTGTGTTATTTCTTGCTGATTCTGGGGATAAACCATATCTCTTTGCGATGACCGACCCAAGAAAAATCAGACCTCTTGCTCTGGGAAAAAAAGATGGAATGTACTGTTTTGCTTCTGAAACAAGAGTGTTCAAGAAAATAAACTTTGACTATGTCAAAGACATCCCTGGAGGAACTGCGGTGATCATTGATCAGGAAGGAAATATCTATGAAAAACAGCTCGTTAAAAAACAAGAACTTCCCTGTATGTTCGAATTTGTCTACTTCGCAAAACCAGATTCACGAATCAACGGTCGATCAATTCATAAGGTACGAGATGAAATCGGACGACTTCTAGCCCGCGAACATCCTGTTGAAGCAGACATGGTGATCCCTGTCCCTGAATCGGGACGACGATACGCACTTGGCTATTCACGAGAGTCAGGCATCCCGATCGACGAAGGCATCATGAAAGATAAAACTGAACGATCCTTTATTCAACAAACCCAAGAGGTTCGTGAACAGCTCGTCGACGAAGGATTATCCTACATCCGTTCAGTTCTCGAAGGACAACGAGTTATCCTCCTTGACGATTCGATTGTACGAGGGACAAATATTAAAAAAATCATCCGCGGTATTAGAAACGCCGGTGCAACCGAAGTTCATGTCCGCATAGGATGTCCACCGCTCATCGCTCCCTGCTACCTCGGTATTGACATGCGGAGTAGAACAGAATTTATCGCACGAGACAACCAGGGAAACATCAAAGATGTTGAAACAATTGCACGAGAAATCGGTGCAGATAGCCTTGGATACATCAGTCTCGATGGACTCAGAAAAGCAATCGGATTAGCCATCTGTAAGGGGTGTATCCAGTTCCCCGACGGATATCCTCCTGAAATGCACAAAGACGTACAACAATTATTTTCCAAAGATCATCAAGGCGTCAGAGCATATGAATGTGACTAAATACAAAAAAAAGGATAAACAAGCTAAAACTCTGTTTTTACCATATGATTGAAATTACAGCTGGGACACTAGAGGAACATATCATACGTCTCTTACAAAAAAAATACCCTATAACAGTCAAACAAGTACAACAACATCTCCATATATCCAACCAACGACTTATGCGCATATTACTTAAATTTCAAACACAAGGAGTTCTCAGACTTGAACCCCTCTCAGATACCATGTACATTAGATTACTTCGACATGATTTTTTGTTCATTGGAAAAACAAAACATCAGAAATCAGAAACACACACAGCAAACACTCAAGATGACAAGCAGCATGGATCGTTCATGTATCAATAACAAAACACGACTCGACGGAGAAAACAAGGCAAAAAAAAGATAATCCTAATAAAGAACCTCACTATTTCTCACATGTGAAGAAACTTTATTAGTTTCTCATTGATACGGATTGGTTATATGGAAGCGGTTGGTGCGGAGATCAATCAAAATCATATTAGCGAAATACGAAAAGCAAACGGCAAACCAAAAATTGCATATTTTTCCATGGAAATTGGCATTAATGAACGTATTCCAACCTACAGCGGTGGCCTTGGGATACTTGCTGGAGATACCTTGAAATCCTGTGCAGATTTGAACGTTCCAATCGTCGGCGTAACTCTTCTATCAGAAAATGGATATTTCTACCAACGTATCGATGACCATGGAAATCAAATCGAACTGCCATTTAATTTCAACATTGAAGATTACCTCACGTTACTACCCAGTAAAACAATGGTGACCATTGAAGGACGAAAAGTAGGTATTCGGATCTGGCACTATTTAATCAGAGGAGTAAGCGGCTATGTTGTCCCTGTTTTCTTCCTTGACACCAACCTGCCTGAAAACAGTGAACAAGATCGAGAAATCACCAAATATCTCTACGGCGGTGACAACCGATACCGACTCATGCAGGAAATTGTCCTTGGCATCGGCGGTGTCCGAGCTCTTCAAGCACTCGGATATAAAACCATTGACAAATATCATATGAATGAAGGACACGCAGCACTTGGAACTCTAGAGCTGTATCGACAGTACAAAGATGTGGAAAAAGTCCGTGAACAGTGCGTATTTACCACGCATACTCCTGTTGCAGCAGGGCATGATCAATTTGACATTAACCTTGCACGGACCCTGCTTACAGATATGCTCCCAGATGTACTTCTCAAAGATATCACGTTCGAAAATAAACTCAATATGACACGTCTTGCACTCTACTTCAGCCATTATGTAAATGGAGTGGCAAAAAAACACGGAGAAGTATCACGAATGATGTTCCCAGGATATTCAATTGATTCAATTACCAATGGCGTACATTCAGCAACCTGGGTGTCAGAACCATTTGCACGACTCTTTGATCAATATCTCCCAGGGTGGCGTTCAGATCCCTATTCACTTCGAGCAGCGTTCAGCATCGACAAACAAGACCTCTGGAAGGCACACATGGAAGCAAAACAACGACTCATCGACTTTGTCAACAGCCGCTATAATACAGGACTTAATTATGACCATTTCACCATCGGATTTGCCCGACGACAAACAGCCTACAAACGCCCTGAACTTCTCATATCAGATCCGGAACGGCTCATGCGTATCGCTGACAAAGCAGGACCAATTCAAATTATCTATGCAGGGAAAGCACATCCAAAAGATATCTCTGGAAAAGAATCAATCAAAAAAATATTCCATGTGATGAAAACAATCCAAGGAAAAGTAAAAATTGCTTTCATTCATAATTATGATATCAGCATCGCAAAACTCATGACGTCGGGCGTCGATCTATGGCTCAACACACCTCGTCGACCGCAGGAAGCATCTGGTACTTCAGGGATGAAAGCAGCCCATAACGGTGTTCCGCAGTTTAGTACCCTTGACGGTTGGTGGATCGAAGGACGCATTGAAAATATTACTGGCTGGGCGATTGGGACTCGAAAATCCAATGAGCGGGAATCTGATGATGAAACCGACCGCAATGAAATGTATGACAAACTTGAAAACTGGATTATTCCAAAGTTTTACAAAGATCGTGACAACTGGATTCGAACTATGCGGAGCTGCATAGCAATCAATGCTTCGTTTTTTAATACCAACCGCATGATCCAACAATATGTACTCAACGCTTATTTCATGTAAGCTTCCGCATAGGGAGGTTGTTTGTTTTCAATATCCTCAACCCATGCTCGAAGAATCTCTGCGACACTCCATGCTTGACTGATACATCCCTGTGGCAAAAACGGTGAATTACCATCAAAAATCTCATAGATGGTTCCATCCCAGTTTTCCCCAAAAATATCAAGCATCGGTTCAAGAAACTCATGATATGCTTGGAGTCGTGCTTGGTGAGATCGATGGTTGATTTTTATATATGCTGTGATAAACGGGCCCAGGAGCCATGGCCACACCGTACCATTATGATACGCGAGATCCTTATTATACGACCCGAGGTAGTTTCCAAGATATCGTGAATCATCTGGAGAGAGTGTTCGCAAACCAAATACGGTGAGAAGTTTTTCCTGTACTAAAGAAACAATACGTTGGGCGAGTTGTTGATCAACCATTGAAAAGTCAAGTGAAACGAGAAAAACACAATTTGGCCGCAGCGATGTATCCTTGGTATCAATGACATCATAGATTTGATCGTAGCTTTGAAGAAAATTAAGTTTCACCTGGTCTGCTTTTTCAGAGTAATGATCAGGTTTTTTAAGCACCAAAGCAAACATGCTCATAATCCGTAGGGCGTTGTACCATAACGCCTGAATTTCTACAGCTTTACGCGACCGAGGTGTAGGATAATAATCACCGATTTTTACATCCATCCAGGTTAACCCAGGATTATGACCGATGAGAAAATCATCATGCATACAAATTCCAAAATCAGTTCCTCTGCAGTAATGCTCAATAATCGAATCCATGGTTCTCCAAAGACTCTGCAAGATACTGACATCATTAGTATATTTCAAATATTGATACACCCGATCAATAAACCATAGCGATGCATCAACAGTATTATACACCGGCTGAGAATCCCGATCCATGAAGGTGTTTGGAATTAACCCGTTTCGACAAAATTTACCAAAATTGAGAAGAATTTCTTTTGCTTCGAAAAAACGACGAGGGATCAAAGTGATTCCTGGGAGAGCAATGAGGGTGTCTCTTCCCCAGTCGCTAAACCAATGATATCCTGCAATGATTGATTTCCCCTCTCCCTTTTTAACTAGAAATTGATCAGCAGCAAGAACCAACGGGGTAAACCGATCAGCAAGATAACTCTGCTGGATAAGCGATTTTTTTCTTTTAAGTTCTTCTTGAAAGACAGATTCTGGATTTTGAATAGGCTCTGGCTCAATACTTAACACTAGATAATATGTACTTGGTTCGGTAATCAATTTTGAAAAATCTCCAAGATGCATAGCGTTATCAATCCATGCATCATTGCGTATCCGATCCTGATCATAATAGAAGACTTCCCAGTAAAAATCAGGATGATATGTAAAACCATCAACCTCAATAGAAATCCACCGATCAGTATTATCTGGCTGAACAGAAATCCTCTGTTCATCGATCTGATGGTGAAGTGACAACGACCGCTGTTTTGTTGTATCATACAGATGCCGTGAATTGACCACAGGGTGATGTAGCATTGTTACTGGCTTTTTTGGAATGATTCGATATCGGATCAACGTGGTATTTTTTTCATGCTGCATAAAGAAGGTTTTTTTGAGATGAAGTATGCCATCGATATCATAGACAAATGAAGGAAAAATATCAAAAACGAAACGTCCTCGATAGTTGTGGAGATCATAGAGCTGAGAACCTATACGGAAAAAATCATGAACGTTACTCACAAAGACCCACCGTTGTGTCGGCGGATCAAGACTTGCAATGAGCAAACCATGATATTTCCGAGTATTTGTCAATTTATATGAAAGTGATGCATAGCCGCCGAGGCCGTTGGTAACAATCCATTCTCGCATAGCTTTCAGTATGAATCAATATTGAAGCATCTTCATCTTATGATGTTATCGTGCAAATTCTTGATAAATATCCAAAGTTCTCTTCGTTACTGAATCCCAGCTGAATACCTCTAAGACTCGCTCTCGACCAAGCCTACCCATCTCCTTTCCCTTATCAGGAAGCATTAACACCTGCTTGATGCCCCAGGCAATATCTTCAGGGCTGAACGGATTGACATGGATCCCACATCGTTTATCTCCAGTTGAAATGATCTGTTCACGCATGCCATTTGTACCACGAGCACCACAAACCACTGGTTTTGCCATTGCCATCGCCTCAGTACACACAATCCCAAATGGTTCATACAGCGAGGGAAACACTGCTACATCTGACGCAGCATAAAATTTAATACGTTCTAGTTCACTGACAAACTCATTCTTAAAGATCACTTTATCTCGGATACCGAGTGTGTCTGCGATGTACCGAAGTTCCCCTTCCATATCACCTATTCCGAGGACGACTAACTTTGTCTGTGGAAACTCCTGCAAGACCAACGGCAATGCCCGAATGAGCTTATCAACTCCTTTAACGGTGACCAGCCGACCGACAAACAACAGCATGGTTTCATGATCAGCAATACCGTACCATCGTCTGAAATTCATCCGATCCTCCTGCGAGATGTTTGAAGGATTATACTTGTTCGGATCAACGCCGTTCCAGCAGACCCGTATTTTTTCATGGGGAAAACCAAGTTTCACAAGTTCATCTGCCATAGCATAGGAAACAGTAATAACACCATCAGCAATCTGTCCGCCTTCATATTCAATATCTTTGATGGTATGTGATCCTCGACCAACTGAACGACCAACCTCAGTTGAATGCACATGAAATATCAACGGTGTACCTGTTTCTTTTTTGGCAATGCTACCGGCCATTACCCCAAGCCAATCATGAGCGTCAATGATGTTGAATGACCGTCCGTTTTTCCGAATGAGAAGATTGACACACTGCGATGCAGAGATAATATTATAGCTTAACACATCTGCAAAGAATTTGAAATTTGGGCCCCAAGATTTTAGCTCATGATCAACACAGAGAAAAAATGTTGATGTTAAATCAAGCGTCTGCGGTCGGTAGACTTCAACACCGTTTATTGTTTCTGAGGTCGGAAGCCTATTACCTGGATTAAGTGAAAACACGGTGACCTCATGTCCAAATGCATGCTGTTTCTGAGTTATCTCAGTTGCAAATGTTCCCAGACCACCATAGATCACCGGTGGGTACTCCCAAGAAAAATGAACAATCTTCATAGGTTTAAACTCCTCACCACAGCTCCTGAATCTCGAGATAGCTATATACTAATTTTCCTATTTCATGGCCTTCTGTTTCAAATCCTGCAAAATATTCATATAATTAATAAAACCATCATAGGGAATCTCATAGGGGCTGAAATACGCATGCACCGCACCATCTTCAAAGCCTTTTGTGGAAATATAATATAGATGATCTGAGGTTTGAAGGAGTCTCCAGGTGTACAATAAATCTTCATCTTTTTTCTTCCGAAGCAGTTTACCGATTTCTTTAAGTTCATTGAAACATGCAATCTGCATGTTATTTCCAAGCCAGGTTGAAACGTCACGATCTGCATCTGCCCATGAGATCGCCCAAGGGACATCAATTTCACCAACTGGTTCATACCGTTTCACAGCATCGCTAACCGTGACAAAATCAAGGTTCTCATGTTTCAATATCTCTCCAGGGAGATGCTGGAGGAAATCAAAGATACCGGTATCAGCCCATTGATGTTCACCAAAGGTTTCATAATCCATGAACAAGTTGATCAGATCACCATGACATTGCGACATCCAATGTGCATATTTATCTGCTGTTAACGGGTATCCCTGCCATTGTTTTGCGGAAAAACGAAAACCAACATCATCGCTGAGCATATAGTTCCGCATTAAGATTTTAATGTTCCCGTTTTTTGGTTTGTAGATATAGTTTGGTGATCGCCAGTCAAGAATTTTATCAGCACCCTCAGTAAGGATGCCTTTGTATCCCATTTCTTCAACTTTTTTTCCAATCCGATTGTCATAGATCGCCTCAGTGTTCCGGAATACTTTTGGTTTGTAGTTAAACAACCGTTTAATCATGTCTCGATGCATTTTCACCTGATCTTCAAATTCATCTAAATCATCATACAAACTTGAAAGCGAGTGAAAATAGGTCTCCTCAATAAAATCAACTGCACCGGTTTCAAAAAGTTCTTGGAAACTTTCAATGATCTGCGGCATGAACAGTTCACAGTATTCAATAAAGGTCCCAGTTAAACTATACGATATGCGAAATTTACCATCATATTTTCTTACGAGATCGAGAAGCAAATTATTCGTTGGAAGATAACATTTATTTGCTACTTTTTCAAAAATCGCCCGGTTTTTATTATGATCAAAATACGAGGCATACGTATCAGTACATGCTCCAATATTAAAAACTGAAAAACGATTCAATCGAACCGGCTGGTGTACCTCAAAATACAAACATATCGATGTCATACTTCTGCTACCTCGTTATAGACGTCAAGTGTGCGAGACGCAACACGTTCCCAGGTAAATAAATCTATCTCTTGTTTTGAATGTTCTACCATGGTCGTCCGTAACGGAGGGTAGCGCAATAATGCAATAATTTTATTTGCCATCTCATCAGTATCCCAAAAATCAACTTTGAAGCAATTTTTAAACACCTCAGAAACACCAGATGCTTTTGAAACAATCGTTGGTGTTCCTGCAGATATCGCTTCAAGAGCGGTAATCCCAAAAGGTTCACTGACAGAAGGCATCACATACACATTCGCTATCTTATAAATATGTTTAACCTCTTCTTCAGAAAGTTTTCCGGTAAAAATCACCTTATTTGCAATACCGAGATCTACCGCTTGATTGATCAATCGCGGTAGCATATCACCAGTTCCAGCGATGACAAAACGGGTGTCTTCTTTTTCAAGAACTTTTTTTGCAGTTTTAAGGAAAAATTCTGGTCCTTTCTGAAGCGTAAGTCTACCTAAAAATAAAACAAGATTCTTTTTCTCACCTTCACCAATGGGAAAAACAGCATTGTGAATAACATGAACTTTTTCAGAAGGAATACCATATTTTTCAACTATGATCTTTTTTGTAAAATTACTTACTGCTATGATAACATCGGCTTGCATCATTCCTTCTTTTTCAATATCAATAAACCACTGATTCGGGTAAATCCATCCTGACCGGTCATACTCTGTTGAATGTACGGTTAAAACAAGAGGGATGCCTAGTTTGTGTTTGAGAGCAACGCCTGCTTTGATGGTCAACCAATCATGACAATGGACCAGATCATAGGTTCCCTTAACTTTTTGAACCAAGAGGTCATTATATCGGTAGACACAATCAAAAAATTTTCCAGCAAGTTCTTTATCATCAGGTCGATCATAGGGAAACACGTCAGTTTCTCCAACCTCAATAATACGGAGATTCTCACGATCACTTTTCACCCGCTTTTTTGTTTTTGGCATATAGAAATCTATATGAACTCCTTTATCTGCAAGACCTTGAGTCAAACCATAACAGTGGGTTCCAAGGCCACCAACTTTGAAGGGGGGATATTCCCACCCAAGCATTGCTACTTTCATCGAACTGCTTCCTCACCTCTCGGGTATCACGTTCATAATATGGGTAGAGATACTATGACGCTGACCTACAATAGTTTGAATTTCTCCTATCCACTGATGATGTGTTGTTTGCGGCGTAAAACCAACCTCGTAGCTATATAGTTTTCGTTTTTTTTAATTGCTGTTTTTTACTTTTTGGTAGAACAGCCTCCCAATATCCAACTTCAATATATCGAAAATGTTACGATATATATTTTTGATGGAATAGTTGTCACAGTATATGAACAACCACATATTGTAATATATTTCAGGGTTATAATCTTTATCCAAAAAAACCAAAAAAAACGAATAAAAAAATCCGTAATATGTCGCTGTCACCCACCATGATACTCCATAGAGGGTGTTCGTGAAACAGTATCTCAAATTGCAGCAGTGAAACACCATTCCACTTCATATCGCGACATGGCTATATGACATCGAGGTTATCCTCTTAGTCATCTCTTGACAGTACGTCGGTTCGATCAAAGAGGGACCCTATTCGACATCATTTTTTGTACCCTTGATCTTGCCGATCCAATCATACTCTCATGGACCTCTTCGTATCAAGGGATAAACGACCTAATGGAAAAAAGAGGTTAATTAACATTTCGTAGGGAGAAGCTATCTGTAGTTATTGATTGATGATCGAAGATGTTCTGCTGCAGTTCGTGCTGCATCAGAAAAATGTTCATCACGTCCAGCATACAATATATCTCTTGAGGAGTTAATAATCGCCATCGTTTTTTTTGAGTTGACCCCATAGACTACAGTTTTTTCGATATCACCTCCTTGTCTGCCAATTCCAGGGATGAGGAGTGGTATATCATCGCCAAGGATTGCTCTGATTTTTTTAAGTTCTTCAGGATAGGTTGCCCCCACAACAGCACCACAGGTACCTTGAGTATTCCACTGTTTAATTTTCTGAGCAACGATTTGGTAGAGCGGTTGTGACCCAACGATCAAATCTTGGAATTCACCTGCAGACGGGTTTGACGTACGGCAGAGAATAAAACTGCATTTATCTTTGTAGGCAAGAAACGGCGCAACACTGTCAAAACCTAGAAAAGGGTTGACCGTAGTTGCATCAGCACCAAACTTGTCAAAAATCGCTGATGCATATTTTTCTGCAGTGTTACCAATGTCATTTCTTTTCCCATCAAGGATGACGATGACATCTCGTGGAATATACTTAATGGTTGCTTCTAACAACTGGTAGGCATGTTTTCCTAATGTTTCATAAAAAGCCATATTAAGTTTGTAAGCGCAGACTAAATCTTTAGTTGCATCAATAATCGCCTTATTGAACGAAAGATACGGATCTTTTTCTGTATGATGCAAAAAAGCTGGAATCTTATCTTGATCGACATCAAGACCGACACAGAGAAGACTGTTCTGAGTATGAATAGCATTGAGTAATTTCTCACAAAACATCATATCACATCAAACAAACGAGATGGCATCGTATGTATAAAAATGTTGTATCCACTAGATATTTAATATCTCGATGATTACCTCCACCGTTGAATATGAATATCATTTATGGCATATGCTCATGGGGCCTTGGTCATGCAACAAGATCTTTACCCGTGATTCGACAACTGCTCAAAGAAGACAACAAACTCACGGTGATATCACATGGACGTACTCTTGAGTTGTTGAAAAAAGAACTCAAGGATCAAGTGGATTATTATGCGATCCAGGATTACCCACTCGTGATTTCAGAAAACACAAGACAGATGCTTGCAAAAAGCATGCTGTATTGGCCGGTGTTCATACATCGGATTGAATCAGGGTTGCGGAGCTTACAAAAAATCTTGGAAGAAAAAAAATATGATTGCATCCTTTCTGATGCACGCTATGATATGTATAGTAAAAAAATCCCTTCATATTTTATCTCACATCAGATGCGCATTATGAATCCTTTACGGATGAAAATATTAGAGAATGGCAGTGAACTGTTCAACCAGTTTTTTTTTCAAGATAGATTCAAAAAAGTTATCGTCCCTGATTATGAAACCGATGATCTCTCAGGAGACCTCTCACATAATCTGAAAAAAATCAATGAAAAACAACTTCACTATGTTGGTGTTCTCTCGGATTTTCAAAAGAAACAAACCAAAAAAGATATTGATTATTTTATTTCTATTTCAGGACCTGAACCACAACGAACCTTATTTGAAAAAAAAATAATGTCACAACTTGACACACTCCAGGGAACCATTGTAGTAAGCCTTGGCAAAACAGAAAACATACACCACCAGCAAAATGATACTACAACCATTTATTCGTATCTTAAAAAAGAAGAACGAGAAGAGGTATTCAATCGAACAAAACTCGTTATCTCACGGTCAGGATATTCAACAATTATGGATCTTGCTGTCCTTGGTATCCATGGTCTGATGATTCCAACCCCAGGTCAAATTGAACAAGAATATCTCGGGCATTACCACACTACGAAAAAAACATTTTATTCAGTCGGACAGAACAATCTTGATTTAGCAAGAGATAGTAAATATGCTCAAAAAACAACAGGAATCACACGAACCTGTGATGTTTCAAAAACTGTAGAAGCAATCATCAGACTCATTACCTACTAACAAAAAAGATGCGAACGGTTTTGAGTTAAAAACTACTATTTTTATATAGACGATGAAAGTATACTGCCGTGTTTTCCTTACTGATCATCTATGCATTGCGGAAAAAACATGCTCAAAAATATACTGAAAAAATGGTACATTTCGTTGCCGATAGTTACCGGTATTGCACTTATACTCAGACTTCTCCCAGCATGGTTGAATCCTGCATGGGGTTGTGATTTCGGAATTTACTATGGACTGACCAACGCTTTTGTACAAACCGGGGAGCTATTCAACGACTACACAGGATGGGGAGATTCATATCAATATTTTCCGATACTCTACAGCATCACAGGTATCATACACTGGATAACTAATATTGATATCATTGTTCTCATGCCGAAAATTGCACCGATTTTTGGTGGTTTATCTGTTTTTGTTTTTTATTTTGTTGCCTATGGGTTACTCAATGATCAGAAAAAAGCATTACTTGCGAGTTTGTTTCTCGCAGTTCTCCCATTCCATGTGTATCAGACAAGCCATGCATCACCACTTACCTTCGGTCATTTCTTTATGACACTTTGCCTGCTTTTCTTTATTAAATTCAGAAAAAAACAAATCTATATCGTTCCGTTGATGATTTCAACCATCCTGTTGATCATGTCGCACCATCTGACCACTTATTTTTATCTTATTTCATTAATCGGCATTGTTTTTATGGAAAATTTTATGATCAGGCAGTGGACGTATTCGATTCGAAAAGACATCTTTTATATCGCAGTGGCAAGTTGCTGTATTTTTTCGTATTGGATGTTGATTGCAACACCAGTATATCATAGTTTTATGCGGCTTGAACTCTCACTCGGTGGTATATCATTCCATTCTTTTTGGCTGATCATTCTTTTTTATCTCGGCTGGATACTGCTGTTCATAAGTATCATAGTAAAACGCCGTCTGAATCTGTTTAAAGAAAAAAAAGCATTAACCGCACAACAAGCAGCCTTTCGCGTCATCGCAACACTAAGTGTTTCCATTACTGCAATGCTGTTTTTCACTTTTACAAAAATGCCATGGACGAACTTTGCATTCACCCCGGTATCATTAATCTATGCGCTTCCATTGATTCTTGTTGTTGGTTTTGGTGTTGCAGGTTTCCGAGCGACTCGATTCATCCAACATGGTTACTTTATCCGAGGTTGGCTCTGTGCTATTCTCGTATCACTGTTCTATGGTATTGTGACCAATAGTACTCTACTGTATCCAGATCGGCATTTTGAATATCTTATGGTACCTCTGAGCATTATTGCAGTATATGGCATCAACACTGTCTTTATGAGTACTGAAACAAGTTCTAAATCGAATCAAAAACACATGAAAAAAACGTTTTCATTTAAAAAAGTATTTCACAGCTCTTTTCTAACCACAAAACGAAAAGGAATGTATATCGCCGTTATCTTGCTACTTGTCAGTGCGAATGCGGTTTCAGTCTATCCTGGTTTTGAATCGCTAAACGCTGCAGATGAAACAATAACCTATCAAGATTTAGCAGCACTTGATTGGATGAGTAACAATCTTTGTCAAAACATCACGGTTATTGCTTCTGATCATCGACTTGCACGACTCGCTGAAGCATCAGGTTTTGCAACAACCAACGACGATGCATATCTTCTCTGGATCTGCGTAAATCTATCCGAGTATATCGATGAGCTTTGTGCGACTGGTAAAAACTATTCACAGATAACCCATATACTCATTGACGATATTATGAAAGATAAGGTTGTTCATGTTGGACACGGTGATATTTATTATATGACCAATGCATCGTATGAAAAATTTTCCGCTGAACCATTTGAACGAATTTATCGAAATGAATCGTCTGATACTGTGCCGAATCGTTGGGTTGAAGTGTATGCTGTTAATTGGACGTGGATTCATCAACAGTATCAGATATGATGGCTGAAAACCTATGAAGATCGCTGAAATTACAACCTATAAAGAAGGTGGTATATACACCCATGTTACTGAACTTGCAAGAAATCTACATTTACCGGTGATTCTTGTTACCGGTAATTCAAAAAAATCAGGGTATGAACAAGAAGACGACTTCACGTTCTATCATGTTCCCTGTTTGTTTTCTTTTTTCGACATCTATTTTATTAACCCTCCGGGATCGTTTCACAAAGTGTATCAAGAAATCAAACAGCAACAGGTAGAGTTACTTCATATCCATGGACCGTTATTTACCTTTGGCGGAGGACTCTTACGAAAAACAGGCATACCAAAGGTTCTGACAACACACTACATCCTTGAGTTTAAAGGAAACCGCCTGCTTAGTTTTATGTATCGTATCATTATCCGTCTGGTGACGAAATCTATGGCACAACTGGTCGACAAAATTATCTGTGTCAATGAAGAATACCTCCATATTTTTCAGCAGTGGGGCATTGAGAAAGAAAAAATGGTGTATATCCCAAATGGTGTCGACACCGAAAAATTCAGCCCGGGTGTTTCACATATTAAAGAAAAACTCAAATGTCGTCATCTCGTCGTTTTCTGGGGTCGTCTCGGATATCAAAAAAACATCCAACTCCTCATCAAAGCATTTCAACGCTGTACGACATCGGATACCAAACTAGTTATTATCGGTAAAGGACCTGATCTAGCAAAATTGAAACAACTTGCAGCGAAAAACAAAAATATTATTTTTCTAGGATATCTCTCAGAACCTGACTTACTTGAATATGCTCGTGGTGCTGATGTTGCTGTTTTTCCGTCTCGAGGTGAAAGCTGGGGTTTAGTCATTGCTGAGGCGATGGCAATTGGGTTGCCTGTAATTAGTTCAAATGTCGGAAAAGCAGCTGAACTTCTCGGATCAGATCGGGGGCTTCTTCTCAACGTCGAAACTGAGGAAAACTTAGCTGCAATGATTGATTATGTACTTCAGCATAAAGAGTATGCGCAGGAGATGGGGAAACGAGCGCGAAGTTACATCGTCGATCACTATAGTTGGAAACAAGTCGCTGAACAAACAAAAAAAATATATATGACGTTACTTGACAAATAGTTATAATCCGCTTCTGCTATAGAGCTTTCTCAGCATTCTTTCTCGTTTTGTTTCATTTTTGATTTGACTGTTCAAAAACTGTACTCTTTTGGTAAAAAACAAAAAAATGTCGATTGGTTGACCAAATACAATGTGTTATTTAAATAGATATGGACTTAAGGATGATACAATCGACCAGGGCGAGGCAAACACATCAGTTGCAAAGTATTGATACCAACCACAGCTCCGGGTACATGCTTTCATATCATTGCGTGCTTGTTGTGCTTCAGGAGTCTTCAGAAACTCCATGAATGACCCTTCGGTGAAGTTGTACAATCGAGATCCAACTGTTCGGCAGGGATAGAATAACCCACCATCTGAATCAATGATAATTGATGATGGTGAACAACCATGGAGCATGTTGATGTTGTCGAGAAAACCTTTCGGTGTCGTAATCGTATTTGGATATTTGCGTTTTAATCGCAGGAGTTCTTGCCGGAACTCTACAGGGTTTGGATAATAATTATCGGTTCCATCAAGATGACATGCTGGCATCACGACCGTACGCGCATGAACCTCGTAGACGCGCTGTACTTTTTTTTCTAAATCATGCAACGTATCCTTCGTCACTACAATTTGAATGCAGATTTCAGGGCCATAACTTTGGAATTCTTCTAGACGATCAAAAAAATCAAGATTATCATGGCCTTCGTCAATGCTGATGTGGAGATAATCAATGTGTCTGCCGTATTCCTTCATCGGGCGTTTATCGAGTAGATGACCATTGGTAGTAAAAAAAAGATAAAATGGTTTCTGATGAGCATATTCAAGTATTTCGCCAAGATCTTTCCTTATCAATGGATCTCCGCCTTCAATACTAAGCACAATAATACTTGAATTTGCAATATTATCAATGACTTTGAACACCTGTTCCTTTTTCAGATCAGGAGTTTTCTCCATCCAGACGTTACAAAAACTACATTTCAAACCGCATTTATGGGTGATTTTAAAAGAAGCATAAAACGGGTAGATATTCTCCCGTGAAATAAAATTCAAAAATGCGTACCGAGCTGTTGAGACATATTTTTTCAAAGGGAGACGTTTCATAACATCACTGATAAGAGAGAAGAGTAACCTGTGCTAAAACATAAGGTTTTCTCCATGGATCATAGTTACAATTCCCTTTAGATAAAAAAGAAGTTAGTTTTATGATAATTTATCCCTAAGCAGAGGAGAAAGATTTAAAAAAGTCTGCTGAATGCCCTCTCCTATGAACAAAGCTGAAAAATGTATAAGCTGCGGCAAAGGTCTCCTTGAACAAGGATCAACAACGTTTCCTTGTCCAACCTGCGAAACAATCATCGGTCGATGCAGTGGATGCCGAGAGCAAAGCATTGATTATACCTGCCCGAAATGCGGCTTTCAAGGACCTTAAAAAAAGAGGTAGAGAAAAACTATGGGAGAAGTCATAGCACTGATTCGAATGATGCCTGATGGTGTTGTCAGCGATGACGACATACAAACCATTATGAATTCTGTTAAAGAAGCTATTAAAAAACCAGTTCGTCTCGGTCGAGTAGAAGTAAAAAATATTGCTTTTGGACTCCGGAGCGTTGATGTTACTGTAGCTGTCCCTGATTCAGAAGGAGGGCTTGATCCGATCGTCAACACGTTGTCAAAAATCAAAAAAATAGAAAGTGTGGAAGTTGTCGACGTCGGACGTATCTAGGCAGCAACTTTTTTCATTGAATATTCTTGATACAGTTCAAAAGCCTGAATTCCTGACTCTGTTGGATAATACACGGGATATGCAGAATTTGATGTGTCACCTTCAACAAGTTCAGCTTCGTACATCTTTTTTAAATGCCATTTCACCACATGATGATTCAACTCTAACGCATGAGCTATCTCAAGCAGATGTTTTCCTGGATGATCATAGAGATACTGCATGATTCTTCGAGCATTATCATTTCGAAGAATTGATTCTGCAACTGCACGCTGTCGTGATTCCAATCCACCCTCAACCAAATAATACACCTTTTTTCCACCAATCGAACGGCTGCGAACGAGATTTGTCTGTTCAAGTTTCCGAAGATGCCATGCAGCATTACTTGGTTTTAACGAAAGTTCGCGGGCAATCTCACGAAGATGAGAACCAGGATATTCATCAATATACTGATACAAATTTTTTCGAATCTCAGTATCAAGAACAT
The DNA here is from genome assembly GCA_038884455.1 of Candidatus Thermoplasmatota archaeon. Classification (NCBI taxonomy): domain Archaea; kingdom Methanobacteriati; phylum Thermoplasmatota; species Thermoplasmatota archaeon. The sequence goes on from JAWABU010000027.1 coordinate 21,771, forward strand.
TCTCTGGCGTGACATACTTTACCCCGCCATAAAAAAATAAAAAACCAAGAATAACTGCAATAACCGTAATAATTACTGCACCAGTTACGAGGAGACTGCTTCCTTCATCCGGTCTGAAGAAACTAGCGGCATTAACACTATTTCCAACAGAAATGAAAACAAAAAATAGCATTAACAGTACAGCTACTTTATTTCTTTGGTGCATCATCAAACCCATCCTTTTTGTTTGCATCCCTAATAATCAGGATAACATATAAGGGGTTAAAAAAGTTTACTTATGCGTAAAAAAACCAATGATCCGAGTATTTTGTTTTTCGATTCTGACAAAACCAAATCGTTCAAACTGAACAATGTCCCCAGTATTCAACAGTGCAACCATCGGCTCAGCATATCCAGATATTGTCGTCAAACTCTGAGGATTAAACTGATCGTTAACCAAAAGAGGACCAGGAATCTGAACAGTTATTTCAACATGCTCTGATGTTGTCCATTGAATCTTCGACGTCTCAGCAATCACTTCATCACCGGCATATGAACCAACAATACCGGTATCACTTTGCTTCTCAATACGAACGTTATACAATCCTTTCAACCGGAACAAATCCCCGATCTTCAACCGCAGAACATCGTCACGTTGGATAAAAAACGTCGAATCGGTATGCAAGACTCGTTCGCCTAAGTCAACCGAGGGATGGAATCGTAATACCACCTCACGAGCCGGTGCATCTTTCACGTCGAGTCGCACTGGATGTGGGACGAAGAAAAAACGTTTCACTTTAGGGTCAAGTATTTTTCGGTTAAAGGCTTCAACCATGCTGAAATCAACAACTGATTCCATCTTTGAGATTCCTTGTGAAAACACAAACTGCTTAATCGCCTCAGGGACAATACCACGTCGCTGCAACCCCCGCAACGTCGGCAAACGCACATCATCAAAACCAGATACTAAACCCTGGTCAATCAATGGTTTAATCTTTCGTTTCGACACAGGCATACCTTCAATTGAAAGGCGAGAAAACTCCATCAAATGTGGTGGTCTCAATTTCAATAACGACAGAATACGAAAATACACGGGATCGCGAAGCTCATATTCTTTGGTTCGAAAGGGATGAGTCACACCAGACAAGCTATCCTCAACAGCACCTGCAAAATCATACGTCGGCCAGACATGATATTTTGTCCCTGTTCGAGGATGCGGTGTGTCAATCACCCGAAACAATGTTGGATCTCGCATCGCAGTATTATCACTCCCAAGTTCACCATGTAACCGGAGAATAACTCCTTTATGCTCAGGAGACGCTAAGAGGTCACGCCATTCATCAACCATATCACCGCAACTTTTTTCTTTACAGCTACAAGCTTTTGAATGAAAACGACCTTCCTTGATCGCGTCAGGCGGACATCGGCAAAGATACGCATCTCCTTGCTGAATCAGTTGTTCAGCTAGTTTATAGTGCGTTTCAAGATTATCAGAGGTGCAATACTCATAATCCCAGCTGATTCCAAGCCAGGTGAGATCTTCTTTTTGAGCATCATAAAACTCAGCATCAACATTATCAGGGTTTGTATCATCAAACCGTAAAAGAAACCGCCCATCATACATCCGTGCATATTCATGATCAATGATTGCTGCTTTTGCATGACCTATGTGGAGATATCCATTTGGTTCCGGGGGAAATCGCGTAACTACTTTACCTTTTTCAGCAAAGGGAAGTTCAGGTAATGAAAAATCACGTTCTTTCTTCTCTCGAACGAGCAGCTCAGGAGCAATAGTTTGAAGTTCAGTAATCTGATCAGATAACTTCATCTGGTTGATCTCAGCAACAACAGCTCGAACAACAGGGATGATATTGTTTGGGGTAACACCACGCTGTTTGAAAACTGCAATCACTTTTCCTGCAACAGCTTTTTCATTAGCTTTGCCGTCAAACTGCACTGCATTCTGCAAAGCATATTTCCGGGCTTCATGCGTAATCTGCTCTACCGTCATACTAATAATCCCTTTGAATTGAATAATCAGCAACACTCGTTAAAATATCGCGAGTTGAAGATGGTTTGATTTTTTCTAATGCACTCTTTGCTTTTGCATTATATGTAAGTGCGGTTGTTTTTGCATACTCGACCGACCCTATTTCTCTGAACAACGCAAAAGCCTCATGAATATCTTCATCGGAGGCTTGTTGAAAACCGAAAATCCGAGCCAATCTTTTCTTCTGAGTTGTATCAGCATGCTCCAATGCATGTACCGCAATGAGTGTTTTTTTCCCGTTTCTGATATCATTCCCTATATCTTTTCCAAGAGTCTTCACATCACTGCTCATATCGAGATAATCATCCCAGATTTGAAACGATAACCCGAGATATACTCCAAAATCAGATAATGCTTGAACCTCTCTTGCTGATCCTCCACCAATCAAACCGCCACCATATGCTGCAAGTTTAAATAACACTGCTGTTTTTTTTGTAATCATTGAGAGATACTCTTGCTCGGTAACAATCGATCGTTGTTCAAACTCCATATCCTCTTGTTGACCTTCACAGACATCAATCACTGCTTGTACCAAACCTGCATGGAGTTTTTTGAAACAATCATACTCAACTGGTAACTCATGGAGTGCTTCAAACGCTTTTGCAAAGAGTAAATCACCAGCTAGAATCGCGGTCGGCTCACCGTACTTCACATGCACCGTTTCAACATTTCGGCGGAGTGCTGATTTATCCATAATGTCATCATGAACTAAGGTAAAATTATGCAGCAATTCTAAGGCAGCTGCAAATGGCAATGCATCTTCGGTTTTTCCCCCAACGCTTTCACAAGAAATCATGGTAAGAAATGGCCGTAAACGTTTCCCTCCACCTGATGGAAGATGTGCTGATGCCTGATATAATAGTACTGGCTTATGAGGGGAAAAAAACCGTTTCCAGTATGATTCAAAGATTGTTACCCGCCTATGTAGCTCGTGTTTGAGATCCATACTTCACTTCCACATCGGTAAGAGAACTTACCGTATCACACCCAACAAGAAACATACCACAGCGAAGCTCCTTAATTAAGATATCTATCTCATGTATAACTGTTTCTGCATCCTTCAACGCTGGTTTGAGTACACCGTGTGCAATACCAGCAGCATGAGCACCGAGCACCAATGCTTTTGTAACATCAAGACCGTTGCGAATACCGCCAGTAGCAATGATCGGAAGCCCCCAGTTTGTTGCCTTTCCCACCTGTAAAATACAATCAGGCGTTGGAATGCCCCAATCCCAAAACGTTAATCCCTTCCGCATATTGTACTTATCATTTTTAATTTTCGCACGATAATACTCCACTGCGGCAAATGAGGTGCCACCAGCACCACCAACATCAATACCTGCAATCTTCGTCCTGCTGTATAACTGCTCTGCAACCTTTCCGGAAATACCAGCACCACTCTCTTTGACTAAAATTGGGATGCTAAGTTCTTGGGAAAGCATCCCAATCATCTCAAGACATCCTTTCGCATGGGTCTCTCCTTCAGGTTGTACTGCTTCCTGCAGAAAATTCAGACATATTGCAAGCACATCAGCATCGATCATTCGAACGATGGTATCGACGTACTCCATGATTTTTTTCTTATCCCACAAAGCAATCTGGGATGCCCCAATATTTGCAATTTTTATTGGAATATCATACTTTTTAACAATTGCATATGTTTCCTCAAGCTTTGGGTTTTCAAGAGCGGCACGCTGTGAACCAACACCCATAGCAACCTGGAAACGTTCAGCAGCAATTGCAAGATTTTCGTTAATCTTTTTACCTTCTCTGTACCCGCCGGTAATCGCGGAAATCACCAGCGGTGCACCGAGCTTTTTCCCAAATAACTGAACACCTAAATCAATATCTTCTTCATTGACCTCAGGTAATGCATTATGCGCCAAATGAACATCATCCCAGTAATTATGATGAAAAGCAATATCTTCTGACACCGCGATCTGGATATGTTCTCTTTTTCGTTCTTCAGTAAGATGCATCATTTTTCACCACGAATATAGGTACAAACTGTTTTTTTATTAACTAAGATATCGTGCAACCGCTTATCTTTATTACCATTGACCAAAACAGTATCAATACCTAGTTTGCCAATCGCTGCGATAATATCAAGTTTTCCCTGCATTCCCTTCGTCACATCAGCATGTGTATCTGCGCCTGTCGAAAATGATTTGAGATTATGAACTGATGTTTCTTCAATAAATTGCGCGTTTTTCTCAAGTTTAGGATTCGCAGTAAACAGACCATCCTCATCGAATACAAAAACAACTTTTTCAGGTTTAAAATAATCTGCAAGAAGATACATCAATAAGTCCCCGGAGCAAATCGTACAGCCGCGTTTGGTATCAAGGACAACATCGCCAAAGGTAACTGGAATAAAACCATACTTCAAGTACCTTTGAAAAAAATAGAGGTTAACGTCTCCTGGTTTTTGATCAGATAATTCAAGAAAAACATGTGGTGGTAGTGAAACTACAGGAAGAGAATGTGTAAGAAAAACCTCAAGAATCATGGTATTCAACTTTTGAACCTTTTCAAGAGTTGCAACCATGCCATAGAGCTGTTTTTTATCTTGAAAACCATCCTTGAGATGATATTCTTTTGCTAGGATATGACCGAAAGAACCGGCACCATGCACAAGCATAACTTGCTGATCGGCAGTTTTTATTTCATACGCAAGACGATCAACAGTATTTTTCTTAAAAAAATATGGTTTCGATTTATCTGTAATAACACTTCCGCCAAGTTTTATGAGTATCATAGATATTACCCAACATATCTTGGGTTGTAAAAAAGGTTTTTCCATGTGTCATCGGTTAAGAACGTTTGAGTATAAATAAATGTATCCCATTCCTTCCTTTGGATGGGATATACTATGGGATGCAAAAAGAATC
>JAWABU010000028.1 GCA_038884455.1 Candidatus Thermoplasmatota archaeon
GTGGATACGTTGTGTCAGTTCTATGATCTGCTGTTGCATCCCATCCATGCAGATATGTAATCAAAGAACTCCTGTATGGATTTTTCGGTCAGCTTGACAAATACTTGCAAACGGAGATATTATGCATGAAATTGATATAATCATAGATCAATTTGTTCAAAAAGTCAATCAATCAAAAGTAATTTCAGAACCACTTCAAGAAAATGAAATTACTAACAAATTAAAACAAAAAGAAGATGAATATGGGTATTATTGGAAAATTCTCAGAGACGATTCAATTAATTGGATAGAAGATTTAGAAGCAAAACTTCCAGCTAAATTTCCTTCATCCTTTCGCTCTCTAATCACCCGTTATATTTTTCCTGCATTTGAAATTGAACCTTTCTTTCTTTTTGCTAATACTAGAGAAAAAACCTATTGGGAATTACGCGATATAACCTTTAGAGACCACCATATGTCAGAGATATTATTAAAAAATGGCTGCATTCAATTTGGAGAACCTTAAATGTATAACTATGATCCAGTATGTTTTGATACTAAGCGTAAAACCAGTGGCAGGTGAATATCCTACGGTTTAACTTGATCATGAATATATTCTATGTGAATCAAAAACGAAGTTTTTAAAGAAATATCCCAGTCGTTTTTAGAATGTGTAAAAGATTTAAATTTATAAAATATATTATATAAAAATTTGGTTGACCTGTAGTTTTCTTCACTCAATATTGTTGGTTTTTGAAGCCCTCGAAGATTCGGGTGCATATTAACACGCATTAAGATAAACGCAAATTTTGATTTGCAATCAAAACTCAAGCCACCACTACAACGACGTGGGAGGTCTCTTAATGCGTTATACGTTCATTCTCTAGAGGATAAAAACACGGTGGGAGATATATAGAATACTCGGATGTTCATATAAACCATTCGAATACATATAGCGATATTTCGACAGCATTTACTGCATATTTGATTATTTGGTTGAAAATATCTTTATATATAACTGATTGAAATTTCAGATACTGTATCACACGGTTGCTTACGATATGAGCGATATGATGTTCAATACACATAATGATAATGGGTACAACGGAGATCTTTTGTATGCTCCTGAAATCTGATATACTTAAAAGATTACATGAGATTTATTCACATATTCCTTCAACGGTCTCCTGTCAGCATTGTCATTTCTGCTGTGGTCCTATACTCTGGTTTTATCCTGAAGAACTCAACATTAGAGACTATCTCCTCAACCATAATATGGAATATATTATCTGGACAACAGATGAATTTCTTCATCATGATATGCGCTGTCCATATCTAAAGGATGATCGATGTAGTATCTATCCTGTCCGACCTTTTGTATGTCGGATTCAAGGCTCCTTTCCTGATCTTCCCTGCCGATTTCCACAGAAAAACCAACTATCGTATGAAACAATCGATATACTCAAGCAAGAATTCGAACAATTACTCAAAGAAACACACAGCATCGGCATCTTTTATGGAACAAGAAAACGTGATTAAGATTCGCTGGAATTGCTCTCTTCATCTGATTCAAAAGTAGAATCCTCGATTTTATATTCCTCATATTTATTGGTTTGTTGTTTCTTTTTTATTAATTTTTTACAAACTTTACAACGTCCTTCATCGTCGTATTCTTTCCAGTCCATACAGTTTGGGCAGAACTCATCATTACCAACTGTCACTTTCATGGTATCATCACTAGTTGATTGACCAAAGGGTATATCTGCGCAGATTAAATTTTTTTTCCTTCTACGTTTTTCACCTTGTTTGATAGACCGTAACCTGAAAAGTAGATTTTTATAGACCTTAGAAATTCAGTTATTGCGATTTTCATAAAAAACCACGGAGGAACATCATAATGACAGAATATTGTTCTATATGCGGTGATGAGCTTGCTCCTGAAGAAGAAGATGAAGGAATATGCCAAAGCTGTAAGCTTTCCCAATCACAAGGACCTAGTGACACGGATGATATTGAGCCAGATATGCGATGATCATCAGCTTAATTTTTCACGAGTCGTAATATGTATCTAGAGGGGTGTGCAATATCGATTTCTTAGAATTTTATTCATCAGATCTTTTTAAATGGGTTATTCTACCGATCCTTATTTTCGGTGCACGTTTATTAGATGTGAGTTTAGGAACACTGAGAATTATTTTCATTTCTCGAGGATTAAAGTATTTTGCTCCATTGATTGCTTTCATTGAGATTAACATCTGGCTTCTTGCCATCGGGCAAATAATTCAAAATTTGAATAATATTGTATGCTCTATTGCGTATGCTGCTGGTTTTGCTATAGGAAATTTCCTTGGTATCTTAATCGAAGAAAAAATTTCAATAGGTTTTGTTCTTGTTCGAATCATAACCAAACATGATGCAACAGAACTCGTTGACGTACTCCGCAGTCAAAACTATGGTGTTACCACCCATGACGCAGAAGGAATAAAAGGCCCGGTTAAAATTATTTTTGCTGTTGTTCGACGACAGGATCTCCAAAAGATCATACAAGAAGTTGAAAAAATACATCCCCATGCATTTTACTCCGTTGAAGATGTCCGGAGCGTCGGAGAAGCGGTAATCCCGACGAAGCAAAAAAGATTATTTACCTTATTTAGAAAAGGGAAATAGAAACATTTTGAGTGTCAGTTATTTTTGATTAAACTTTGTATTTCTGCATAAGAAAGTTTTCGAAATTGTTTTCTTCCATCCACAACAGCAATTTCAAGATTTTCGACGCCTATTTTTTTCTTCGTACTTTTCTGAAGTGCATCAAAGGCAAAATTTACAGCTTCAGATAATGAAAACTCAGGTGTATAATGGGTATTAAAATATTGGAGAACTTTTGCACTTCCTTTTCCTTCACAAGCAGCTTTATATTCTAAAAAAGCACCTGATGGATCTGTTAGAAAAAGATGTTTACCGGTATTGTCAACACCTGCAATCATTAAGGCGACACCAAACGGGCGCACACCATCAAATTGGGTATACAGATGTTTCAATTCACAGATAGCATCAACTAATGCTTTTATCGGCATTTGTTCATCGTATCGAATTTTGTTAATCTGTGATTCATCTCGTGCGAGATCAACAAGTAACCGTGCATCGGCAACTAATCCAGAAAAAGCACAACCGATATGATCATCGATCTGAGCGATTTTATCAGTATCATCTGTTGCGATTAGATTTGATGGAGTAAATCGGGACGTAATCAAAAGCACTCCATCTTTATATTTTAAACCGATTGTTGTAGATCCTTTTTTTATCGCCTCTCGAGCATATTCAACTTGGAACAGCCGGCCATCTGGCGAAAAAATTGTGCTGGCTCCGTCATAGAGCGCCTCGGAGGATTCTGCAGATTCCATATGTACTCAAGACCTCACAACATTTGTGGATACGTATACTCACCAATTATTCCAATTGTATTGTTGCTTGCCCCATGAATAGAGCATCATAGCTATATACTTTTTTCACAGTTGTTTTACACAATTTACTTGAAAAGGAAGTGAAATAGACGTTCATGCAAAATCTCTGCGTATTAGATATATTTATATACTTACTCATTCATAATATATATGCATAGTGGGGATTCTATGAACATGAACAAAAAAATATGGATTGGTTGTATTGGAGCTGCTTTTTTACTACTTGCCACCTCATTTACCTCAGCTTTTGGTTCCACTATCACAAAACAAAATATGCAAAAAGACTCACCATTGTTTGCTGTTAGAACGTCTCAATCTGTTCAACAAACAGATCAACATCAGTTCTCTACTACCTATTTGGGGAAAGGACAAAAGAATCTCATCATTTATAAGCAATCATATCAGACACTGATTGCACAGCTCATTTCAATCCTTGATAATAATCCAGATGGACTTTTGAAAATACTTGATAGAGCGATGCGTATGCCTGGTTTTAAAACATTTCTACAGAAAAACCAAATTGATCAAAACGAATTAAACAATTATGTTAATCGTATGCGCACGGATCCAATACTCTTCAAACAAGAACTTCTCCGTTCAATTGATATGATAGAACCCTCTCAAGGGACAAACAATCCACGACCTCTAGCGTTAAATACAACAAATCCTTTTGCCTGCGTCATAACCGTTATCGCTCTGCTGCCGGTCTTCATTATTCTAACTTTGATAATCGCTACAGTAACCCTAGTCACTTGTTTAAATATCAATAATTGCTTTGAAAATATTTTCTACTCATTTATATATCAAGGATTACTGCCCCCTCAGTAATTTCAACTTTTTTCTTCTTTATTTGTTCCAACCATATATTTAAATAGTGCTGAGTTTAATAATATTGTTAGACTGTGTATGTTTTCTAAAAAAAGAACGTATGGAGGTTTCTTTGTTGCCGTTACCTTAGTGGTTCTTATTCTGAGTTCGACGGTTATAACTGGTCATACTTCTCTATTGATTAAAGATAACACGATTGATCATCATGACCTTATCAACATAGGAATTCGGACAATCAAAAAGCAGTTTCCTCCAATGCATCGATATCCTGCTCTACTCACAAGACTTTTTTGTATGGCGCTTCATACGTGGTATGCTCAGCAGCCTGATATTCGTTTTGTGTCATATATTGATCCAACTATGACGATTTGTTATACCGATGGAACATATAGTTTACTCTTAGATGTCCCTGGTTTATTACAAAACAAACATGTTCCTCCTAGTTCGCGCAGCGTCGATGTGAGTAGCTGTTCTTTCCAAGATCAAAAACAAGCTCTCATCTTAAATCCATCAGAATATCTCTATGGAAATCGTCATTGTATAAAAATAATTAAGATACTGATCAAGTACGGTTTCTCGGTAACCTATCAGTCAAATCAACGGGTGAATCTTTCCTTGATTAAAAACAAGCTCTCTAGAGACCTTATTTATATGAACTCCCATGCAGGATATTGGGATATCGATGGTGATCAAGCAGCTGATGTTGTTGTCGTTGCAACTGGAGAACACTGGACAAACCAAACACCGATACAATACCCATTTGAGTTTGAACGTCACATGATTGTTGAAGGAATTGTAGGGTCAAAAAGTTTCATTTGCTTTTCCCCTCTCCTCATCAATTATTATTATCCGCAGGACACCCTTCCCAATTCTCTGATTTATATGGCAACGTGTCATGCCTGTTATAATGATTCAATGGCACAGGCGTTTCTTACTGCAGGGGCAGATGTTTATCTTGGTTGGTCAGGCAATACTGCATATTGGATCAATAGTAAAACTTCAGTTCAAACATTTAAAATGCTTGCCCTTGGTTTCACGATTCATCAGATTTCTTGTTTCATCAGATATGGTGGATTCATGAATCGAATTGTTCATTCAAAACTTGTATATTTCGGCAATGGGCAGTACCGACTCCGTTAGATCCAAAACATTGATCTCATAAGTATTTGAATTTGTTTCGGAAGATGTTTTTCCTCCTTTCCAGTTAGAAGATCAAGCACACTATTCACATAGGTATCTACAATCTGCTGAAAATACCAGCGTCCATAATCACTATCAGCACGAGCTGGACTCCCGATATATCCTTCAGTAATTCCGATTTCTTTGAATGTTTTCCCAATGAACCGCGGAGAATATAAATCACGGTAAATATTTTGTAGATTTTTATATGATTCGTCGACAAGATACGGATATTGATATTTCATCAATGAGGTTTCACGAAAACAGGCATGTACTTCTTTTTTTGTATCAAAGCCAACGGAGGGTTCACGTTTTTCGACCTCTTTATGGAAAAAATATGGGCCCCACGGTTCAATGACTTTGACAGGATATGTTTTTGTTATCTTTTTGATACCAGTATAAATACCTTTTAGATGACCAAGATCCATATGAAAGGTACAGATGACAAAAAATTTAAAACCGAATTTTGCTAAAGATCCAATGGTATCTTCGACGATGAACCGAATTGTTTTCACGCGGACCGAAACGGTTCCAGGGAAACATGAAGCTATTTTTGAATAACCAAGAGGAATTGCAGGAAATAGTATAAAGTTATACCCTTGTTTTTTCGAGGATAAGATTTTTATCGCCTCTTTTGCTGCATCCCGTGCCGTAAGAAGATCAGTTCCAATCGGAAGATGAGGGCCATGTTCCTCAAGTGGACTTAAGGGAATGAAAAAAATTGTTTTGTCTTTGTCAAGCTGTTCGATTTTCTTCCAGGTTAGTTCTTCGAGGAGTATTAACTTCTGAGTATTGTTTTCATATTTTGTATGATTTCCAGTAGCTTTCATGTAATCACCGTACACCCATCCTCAGTTACGATGACTGTATGTTCTTTTTGTGATACAATACCTTTCTTTGCTTCGACAAGTTGAGGATACTGTCGTATCAAACCGTAATAGGATAGCTTTTTCAATACACTATCTGTCGAGTCATGAAACAGATCGAGACACCACCGATGCGCAAAGGGCAATGTTAAAAAGGTTGCTTTGAGTTTTTGAAAACTTTGTTTTATTTTATCATCACGAATAAACCTTGATTTTAATGAAGGCGTACAAAGATAAATATTACTTCCTTGTCCACTAACAACACGACCAGCACCAGTCGTTGCAAATGGTTCTATTGCAAGCACATCACCAACCTTTGGTGCACATCGGGTCATCCCAGCATTGATATTCGGGACTGACATCCCTGCGTGTAGTTCATACTCTTTCATACTATGACCCGTAAGATTTTCAATTGGTTTGAAGCCGTAGGAGGTAATGGCCTGTTCGATAACCTTGCCGACAGCACCAAGATCAGATCCTGGATGTATATGCTGAATAGCTTGATTTAATGCTTGTTCAGAAGCACGGATCAATTCACGATAGTTTGTAGTCCCAACTTCAACGGTAACCGCAGTATCAGCGATATACCCATCAACATGTGCCCCAACATCAAGTTTTACGACATCGCCTCGTTTAAAACACAGAGAATCTGTTGATAAAGGGGTGAAATGAGCAGCAAGCGTATTTACTGAAATATTTACAGGAAAAGCAAGACCTGCTCCTTGCTGCTGTATAAATTGTTCTACGCGTTGTACTACATCAAGAAAAGAAACTTTTTCTCTGATGATTTCAACACCGAGATCTCGAGCAGCAGCAGCAATCTTTCCAGCTTTTCTATATTTTTGATAGGTTTGATCATCCATGTTCAACCACAGCCATAATCTCCTCAGAAGAAACAACACCTTGACGTACAATAACTGGTTTTTCCGTGGTTACATCAACAATCGTCGAAGGTAAACCTTTCAATCGTCCTCCATCCAGAAAAACAGCAACATCACCGTGTAATTGTGCTTGAATATCCCTTGTACTTTGGGGTGTTTCCTGGGCATGTATATTTGCACTTGTTGCTGTTATAGGACCAAATGTTGAAAGCAGATGCAACGCAAGAGGATGATTTGGGATTCGAACTGCAACAGTTTCTCGTCCACCTGTGATTTTTTTCGAGATGCACTCTTTTTTTTGTATCAGCAGTGTGACTGGGCCTGGTAAAAAATGGTTGGCAACAATCTCGGCAAGTGGAGTTAGATAGCCGACTTTTTCTATTTCAGAGATAGATCCGACAGCAATGGGTAATGCTAATGTTTCAGGTCTTTTTTTTATCAAAAAAATTTTCTGAATAGCAATATCATTAAAAACATCTGCGCCGAGAGCATACAACGTGTCAGTTGGATATACGATAACTTCACCATTTCTTAATGCAGAAAGAGCACGAGCTATAGTTGTATGGTTCATACTCATGACTCTTTTGTACGAATGAAGTCCCCAAGGGTCAGGCCGGTTGTTCCATGTTGTGATATGGGAACGTTTTTCACTTCTTCCAAGAGTTGAATATTAAGTTCTTTTTCGAGTTTATCGATCATTTTGTCAGAAGGTCGTAGATCACCATTTTCAAGTTTTTGAATGGTTACTGTTCGTTCCCCAATCCGAAAACCGAGTTCCTCGCGGGTCAATCCCTTCTTTTCTCTAGCTTTTTTAATAATTTCAGACCAATTTGAAACTAATTCTTTTTGCATCTGCTGGTAGATGTCTTTTTCAGGTATTCGTGGTTTTTGTAAAGAGATATTTTTTCTATGAACAGCAGCGATCCTTGTTTCTTCAACAGTTTCAGCATGTTGGATACACTCAGGACATAACAGCATTTTTGCGCCGTCAATAATCGCAGGCCGACATCCTTTCTTATCACAACCGCACATCTCGCAGGGCATTTATTCTCCTCCTGTGAAAATTATATTTTATAGCAAACCTGCTTTTTGCAGAATCATGAGATCTTCGGTACTGAGTTTTTCACCTCGTTTGAATCGTTCAAAAATCTCGTCAGCTTGTTTTTGTGCTTCGGTAACATCCGCTAGTTTTTTCTTTCGGTCTTTCTTCTTCTCAGTACTCATGATTTGTTTTTCGAGATCATGAATCTTGTTGACATGTTCAATGAACTCTTTGTGAACTGCATCTGCTTGGATTTTGATAAGCACAATGTTTTCCTGGATCTCGGTTGATCGCTTCATGAGCGTATCAAGTTGTTGTAACTGTTCAACCATCAAGTGATGTTCTTCTTGCGCTTTTTTTGCGAGTTTTTCGACAAGGTCATGTTGTTTTTCTGCTTTTTGTTTCAACTGTTTTTCTTCTTCGAGTGCTTTTTTTAATTTCGGATCTTGGTTTAAACGTTCTTCTTCTTGTTTGATTTTAGTATGGAGCTCTTTAATCGTTTCAATTAATTTTTTTTCTTTTTGAGGCGACATCGGCTGGGTCATCTGTTCTGTTTCAAGTTTTCTGAGATTTTGTTTTAAGAGATTTAGATCAACACCAGAACTTGATTTTCGCTCCTTTTCTAATTCTTTGATTTTTTTCTTGATTTCTCCATGCAGTTTTAATAGTTCGTTGCGCTGTTCTTTTGAATCCTTTACTCGCTCATTATATTCGTCTCGTTTCTTTTTATGTTCGTTGATTTGATTTCGTATCTGGCGTATTTTTGCGTTAATCTCATCCCGCTCTTTTGCTAGCTGTTTTGATTTTTCGTGTAGTTCATCTCGCCGTCGTTTTAATTGATTTGCAGTATCTTGTAAATTATTTTTTGTTGTAATCATTTCTTGGATATTTTGTTGATCGTTGAGTTGCTGTTCGCTGTCCATGGATAGCCTCTTTCCTATATGAAAGCTAATCAGGGTAAAATAGGCAAGTATTTATTAAGGGTTTCGACCGTAAAGAATAGTTCGTTGTGTTTATTGTTTTTTATGTTTTTCTTGCCGGATAAGAATCCCATCAATAATCACTGCACTAATTCCTGTGATAAAAATCATGTCAAAAACACTTGCTCCACCGATCACAGCTGTACGAACTGTTGACGGCCCACTGTTGAGCAGTGAGTAGAGATGAAAAATATCAGCGCCGATGAGTACTCCGAGTGTCCCTGAAACATAGGCGACAACTGGCGCTCTTCTTCTCTCTTTTCGATAGAAAATACTTGAGAGGATACTTGCAATGACAATCGGTATGCACCAATACGGAAACACAGATATAATCCCTTTTTCAGGATCAGGGGTAGTTACTAGATAGGTTGTGAGTGCTACGAGGAGTATACATATACCTAATCGTTTCTTATCAAGTTTATTTTTTATCGTCAGATAGATACTCACGATGAGCGGAATGATTGCACCTCCAGTGTTAATACCAACGTTCCAATTGCTATACGTAAACAGATATATGTTTTGGAAAGGGATACCAACGTAGCTATCGATAATGCCATAGCCGAGAATAAAGCAGACAAAGACGATAATAACCGCTTCCCCTGTAGAAAACCCCATATCGTTGAATGCTTTTGTAATGATCAAATACCCAAGATAAATCGCAAGAATCGGCAAGAGAATAAAAAAAAGATATTGACCAATCTGGAGCAACATCGATTCAACCATCAGAACAAGGAGAGTTCTTGTTTCTTTATAAACTTACTGACGATGGACTAACTGCATCGATAAAACAGCACTACAAAAGTTGTTACTTCTTCTCAATGAGCATCGGCTGTTCGTCATGTAGTATTTTTACCGTCTTTTTACATCGAAATACATCGAAACATATATATAATAGACAGGCATATAATGAAGTAACGATGCTTAGGGGGTATATAAAGCTATGAATTATAAGAAACTAGGAGTTGAAGCTGTTGTTTTGACCATACTTCTTATTGGAGCAGCGAGTATTGCTCCTGTACGATCTCTTTCTGCGACCAACAAACCACTTAATACCGCTCAAACCAAACTCTATACCATGTATAAACCATATACAAGTGAGGCAGAAGGACCTTTCGTTCTGGATCGATGGTACAACGTCAATGAAGAACCTGCACCGATATCTCTTGATGGAACCTATGATGATGCGGGAACACGGAAAGATGCGGGCAACGACATCTCAAAGGCAACGGCGATTTATCCAGGTGAAATCCTTGATGATACACCAGGTCGTGGAAACACGGGAAAACTTCAATCATCAACCGATCAGGATTGGTACCGATTCCAGGTGTGCACAGGACAGGATATTCTGGTAACCTTAGTACCACCACCGGGAAGTAATTATACTCTTGAACTGTGGGATAAGGATTCAGTTCGACGAGCAGTTTCAGATACACCAGGTGACGTTCCTGAGACGATATCATTTACTGCAGATTATACTGGTCGTTGGTACATTGCAATTCTCTACTTAACTGGATCAACCACAGAGCAATATACGTTTTCAGTCACGCTCATTGGTCAAAATGATGCAGGGACCTGGACTGATGCACCAAATGATTTTGCCAATGCTCTCCTCATACCGCCGGGAACGTATAACGGATATCTTGACATAAGTGATCCCTACGATTGGTATAAATTCCAGGTTAACGCGGGTCAGGGGATACGATGTAAACTTGAAATGAAAACCAGTGCAGATCTCTCTGATTTCGACATCCAACTCTACAACCCCAGTGGTACACTTGTCTATGAAGAGAAAAACTACTATGATGATGAACTCTTGTACCCAGCTGATGTATCAGGTGAGTGGCGTATCCGCCTTGAAATATTCCCAGGATGGGTCGATATTCCTCAGCCAACTGAATGGCAGTACTATACCTATGGTTCAGGGCCATACACGTTAACTCTTTCAGTACAAGCAAGTGCACCAGCGCCTCCTGCACCGATCCCACAACCTCAGATAACACCTATTGCAAAAACCTACATAGTCAATAATGATCCGACAAGTACCAAGGATGATTTCGGATATCTCGCAGCAATACCTGCTAGTAACTATCTCTCTGATGGAAAACGATATCTTGCTCCGATCATCTACACCGGTGATACAACTGAAACTAACTATTTTGGGACCGATGCTGATCGAGGTACCGTTGATGATACAACTCAATACGTAGTTGATGATTGGAATACCTATCTTGCGTCCCATGGAAAAACACCAGTTCAATATACACTTCCTGCTGATCCGATCACAGCAGCCGCTGAAATTGCAACTCAACACTGGTCGTCCTCTGATCGTGCTGTCGTCGCGATTGATGGGAGTAGCTATGAAGATACCGTGAAAACGGTCATTCAGAAAACAAAAACTTTAAAGCGCAATGCTGAAGTGATTGAAGTTTCAACGACAAGTGAAGACGTCAAAGCAAACGCATATATAATGTTTTTAAAACCAAAATGGTGTGCGATTAATGTTAGTATGTATGGTGGCGGCGGTGCCACACCAACCTTAAACACGATTATTCCTCATTTCATGGAAAAAGGTGAAGACTGGTGGCCATCACCCTATGATGCCCCTGGGGATAAATGGGATATTTATCAACCGGTTACGAGAATGGGTTTCTGGTCAGCAGGAACCGATCAAGTCAACGCAAATTGGTACTTCAAGATAACCAAATACGAAGGTCATCGCTATCGGACATATATTCGAAATGAAGATTGCGTGATCACCGCTAAAGTAACCACAGAAACACCTGCTGATCTCTTGGTTTTCCTTGTTGATCCACAAGGATACCTCCGAGCGCCAGATATACCTCAATGGAATGGACCAGTGAATCCGATTCACGAATGGAACGGCCTTGAAAACCCGCCAGAAAACCCCTGGCGATGTTGGAATCCAGGACCGCATACTGAATTCACCGCTGAGGTACTTCATCCCAATAAAGGACTCTGGACGGTAATCGTTGTTCCACGAAATGCAGAAGGTTCAGATCTCAAATACACGTTGACTGTTGATGTTCGAACAGTGAATCCGAAACGTGCACATGCAACAGTTTCAGCGGCAAACGCTGCAGTCATTGCCTCTCAAGAACATATTCCATTACTCTATATTACTGAGGATGATGTTCCTGCTGCAACTGCTTCTGCATTCACCACGCTTGGTGTCAACAAGGTGATCTTTGTCGAACGAGGAAACATCGGATCTGCTGTGAAAAGCAAACTTCCAACAGTTCAGACAGATCTGAAAACCATGCAGGAGATCGTAGATCATATCAAAACATACGATTCATCAGAAAATTATATCACGTTCACATCAATTAAACAAACCGGTCAAGGATTCTTTGCGCCAGCAGCGATGCTTGCTGCATATCATGGAGCCCCGGTCCTCCGAATCGAGGATGCACCAGGAAACCCTGCATCGGTTGCAAACCGTATTGAAACCTATCGACTGTGGGGTGGTGATTACTATCACGGCTCACGTTCATGCTTGCATCTTCCAGTTGCATCAGTTCCTGTTGAACAGAATAAATTAAAAATCTACCTGCAACTCTTCAAATACTATGCGCTTGGCAAAGGAGATGCTGAAGATCTACCACCGTTTGGCCTTGATGCAAAACGATACTGGAGTGAAGAAGTCTATAATGGGATCCATGGATTAATTGAGAGTCTTGGTCTTGACCTCGAAGGACAAGAGGCATACTGCTTTGTTGCACCTCGAAAAGATATCTATCTCCACTGTCATTCAATTATGATGGGTAATAACTCATATGCAGGTCACTTCCCCGGTATAACTACAGCGTATACTGCTGCCCATGTAGCTCGAAGTATTTTATATCCTGCGTTGATTTTTGCAAACCCTGGACGCAATATTACCACGTCACAATTGATGAACTATCCTGATGGTGGAACTTGGAAATGCAATGATAAAAAATCATACAGTGTATTCTCCAGCAGAGAAGTGAAAAGAACATTCAGCTCTCATTTCAGGAAGTACGAAGGACATTGTCTCTGGGAGGCTCATCTTGAAAGAATGAACAACGGTGCTAGTATCATGTACTACTCCGGGCACGGAACCGGCGGATCAGGTATATCAGCTCAGTATATCCAAACTGAACATTGTAACTATCCTGATCAAATCTGGTGGGATGCCTGGCGTGGGTATTCCTACGATACTTGGAAGACTGCACGATTCAATGGTATGGTTTGGTACAACGCAGAACCACCTCAGCTCTACGATATCATCCATTATGATTATGTTGATCAGCTCACGGGAAACCTTCGAAGTCAAGCAGTATTTTACATGTCCTGCACTACCGGTGATGCACACGGGCCGATGGTATACCTTGACCATGGTGCTGTTGTCTGGTACGGCAATGCAGATTCAGGTTTGTGCCCTGAGGCAGACCTACAAGATGATGAGTTTTTCAAAGATGCATTGATTTACGGAGAACCTATTGGAAAAGCATACTCAAAACAAGTCTGGTTACATTTCCGAGATTTTACCACCGGTGATCCAACTTCAATGTACGGTTCATCATCGATGCAGGTCAGTACCATCCAGGTTATCTATGGTGATCCAAATCTGATTATTTACAGCCCCAGCTGGACATCACCGGTACCAGTCAATGCATAAACAACAGAAATAAAAACCTTCATCTCTCCTTTTTTTCTTATTCTTTTTTGTGTTTTAGATCTTCATTATCTTCTTCTTTTTTAAAAAATTAAAAAAATAAACAAAGAAGTAGAAAGTGCTAGTGGTTATTTATCGATTTTTCTGAATTTATAGCCGTAGTAAATAGCACCAGTATATCCATCTTCTTGAATCCGTCGGAATGTTGCTTCTACTTTCATTCCGATTTTTACCTCAGAAACCTCACAGTCAACAATCTGACCAGTGATCTGAGGACCTTCAACAAGCTTCACAATTGCAATGACGTACGGGATTTGTTCTTCAAAATCCTCAGGACCAACATGAATAATAGAATAGGTTACTACTTCTCCTTTTCCACTGAGTTTTATTTGCTTCATTTTACCCATACTTTTCCGACGGCAGAGTGGACAGGACTCACGCGGGGGAAAATAGATCCGATTACACGACCCACACGTGTTTCCAATGAGGTTATACCGCTGGGGAATCTGCCGCCAAAACCGCGCTACTTGCATGGTTACATCGCCTCCAAAATATGGACGACACAGGTTGCACCAGAACCACCAACATTGTGCGTGAGGCCAATTTTTGGATTTTTAAGTTGGCGTTTTTCTGCTCGACCCTGAAGCTGGAGGGTAGCTTCGATGACTTGAGCAACACCGGTTGCACCAACTGGATGTCCTTTTGCTTTTAGTCCACCACTCGTATTTACCGGTAAAGAACCATCTCGTGTTGTAATATGTTCATCGATAGCTTTTCCGCCATCTCCTTTTTTTACAAAACCAAGATCTTCAATCGCGCAGATTTCAGCAATCGTGAAACAATCATGGACTTCAGCAAAACTTACATCTTGCGGGGTAATTCGTGCTTGTTTGTATGCCATTTTAGCAGCAAAAACTGTGGCATCAAGTGTACAGATATCACGTCGTGCATGAAGTGCAAGAGTGTCAGATGCTTGACCAGATCCAATAATCCGAACTGGAGTATCTACATATTTTTTTGCTTTTTCTGCTGCACATAAAACTAGTGATGCAGCACCATCACTTACCGGTGAACAATCGAGTAAACCTAACGGATATGCAACTGGTGATGCCCGCATCACTTGTTCCACAGTGATTTCTGATTGATATTGAGCGTATGGATTTAAAGCACCGTTTGCATGGTTTTTTACTGCAACCTGTGCAAGCTGTTCTTTTGTGGTGCCGTAGTCATGCATATGTTTCATTGCAATCATCGCATATAATCCAGGGAAGGTTGCTCCAAAAAATGCTTCCCATTCCTGATCAGAAGCGGTTGCTAATGTTTCGGTAGCAGCAGCACCACCAACGTCGTTCATCTTTTCAATGCCACCAACAACGACAATGTCATGGAGACCTGATGCAACAGCAAGGTAGCCTTGACGAACTGCAAGCCCTCCCGATGCACAGGCGCCTTCTACCCTGGTCGCAGGGATATGCGCATTTGAAAAGCCAGAGACATCAGCAACTAATGCACCGATATGTTCTTGACCGACGAAGCGACCTGAACTCATCGATCCAATATACAGAGCATCAATATCTTTACCTTCGATTTTTGCATCAAGAATCGCTTTTGACCCGGCTTCTGCAATGAGATCACGAAACGATTTATCCCACAGTTCGCCAAATTTCGTTAAACCAACTCCAATAATTGCAACATCTCTCATGGTCTATTCACTCCCAGTATAATAAATCAGTTAATTTTGCATACGTACCGTAATCAATATATTTTTTATGTTCAATCATCTGAGATACTAGCGGGGCATTTTTTCGTGCCAGATGCAGGATTTTTTCAGTAACCGTAATATCAAACCCATCGCTTCCTGCACCTGAACCGTAACTCGTCAGAAAGATGCGATCGCCAGGTTTAGCAACATCAAGAACTGATGCAAGTCCAAGCATTGATGCACCTGAATAGGTATTTCCAATAACTGGGGTTAGTAATCCTTGTTTGACTTGCTCAGGGGTAAAACCAAGCATTTTTGCAACATTGACTGGAAATTTACCATTTGGCTGATGAAAAACTGCATAGGTATAATCTGAAGGTTGCGTCCCGGCTTTTTCCATTAAATTTTTTGCACAATTGGTAATATGTTTGAAATATGCTGGTTCACCGGTAAAACGTCCTCCATGTGCAGGATATTTCCGTTCTGCTCGACGCCAGAAATCAGGAGTGTCAGTGGTATATGAAAGGGTATGATTAATTGTAGCGACAACGTTTTCTCTGCCGATAATAAAAGCGGCCCCTCCTGCCGCTGCCGAATATTCTAACGCGTCACCTGGTGCTGCCTGTGATGTATCTGCTCCAATAGCAAGACCGTATTTAATCATCCCTGCTTTAACCAGGGCGGAACAGGTTTGAACAGCAGCTGTTCCAGCTTTACAGGCAAATTCATAATCAGCAACCATAACATGGGGGGTTGCACCAATTGCTTCGGCAACAATAGTTCCAGTTGGCTTAACTGCGTAAGGATGTGATTCACTTCCAATATAAATTGCACCAATATCCTTTGGATTAACGATACAGCGCTTGAGTGCTGCACGAGCTGCTTCAACACTTATAGTTGCGGTGTCTTCGTCAATAGCTGGAACTGATTTTTCAAAAATACCGAGTCCTTTGCTAATAGCAACACCATCTTTACCCCATACTTTAGCGATTTCTTCTGCTTTAATTCGTAATCTGGGTATATTTGCTCCGTAACTAACAATACCAATGCTATCTGTAGTTGACATAT
Source organism: Candidatus Thermoplasmatota archaeon (assembly GCA_038884455.1). Lineage (NCBI taxonomy): Archaea > Methanobacteriati > Thermoplasmatota > Thermoplasmatota archaeon. The sequence goes on from JAWABU010000028.1 coordinate 16,644, forward strand.
GAAAAGCTAAAAACAAATAAACCTATTTAAAAGTGACGAAAATTTTTTCGTTGATTGCCGATATCTCTTTAGCCGGATAGTGAAATCTTTTTTCCAGCTTTTAACGCATTCACTGATTCATCAGCGATAACTTCAAGTTTCTCCTGATTAAAAACTTCTTGTCGTGCCTTGATGTTTTGATTTCGTAAAATTTCTTTTGATTCTAGATATCGTTTTCGTGATTCCTGTTTTACTGAAAGAATCTTTGCTCGCATCTCCATAGCTTTATCATGATGTTGTTGTGCTTCTTCTTTTAATTGAACAAACGTCTTATGTTTTTTGTTTGCCTCGTTAATTGACGTTGCTATTTCGTTGACAATTTTTTTATACTCTTCATGTTTTTGTTGACTTTCTTGATATAATTTCTGTACGAGCTCATGTTCTTCATCAGCTTTTTTGAAGAGTTCAGTAATTGCTCGATCTGTATCGTTTAAATCAATTTGGATGACTTGTTGTTGTTCTAAAAGTTTTTTTGCCGCTTCATATTCTTTGCGTTTTTCTTTGATTTTTTTGATAAGGTCATTTTCTTTGTGCGTATCCATCGGTACTGTTTCTTGGGTATATTCCATCATCTGGATGTCTGCTTTGAGTTCTTCAACTCGAAGAGGTAGATTGTGTTGTACGTCTCCTTTTTTCTTACGGCGAGCGTTTATAAGTTCTTTTGCTTGCTGTTGCAGTTGGTTTCGTCGTTCTTTATGGATCTTCATCTGTGCGACGATTTCATCGCGTTCTTTTTTATTTTTATTCATCATCTCTTTGAGTTCTTTTCGTTTCTCATTGAGCATGTCTCGTTCTTCACGAACGACTTTTGCCAATTCATTAAGTTCGTCTCTTTTTTCAATGAGACTTTGAAATTTCTTTTCAGCATTTTTCAGCTGTTCTAACTCTTCTCGTCGTTTCGGTTTTTCATCCAACACGAAAAATACACCTTTTTGCCGAGTTAAGCACCTGCATGATACTCCTATTATATATGGCTACTGTTCAATTATCTTAATTCGTATTTTATTTTTTCCTTTACCAGCAATCCATGGTAAGGAGATATCAGCATAGCTCTTACTGGGAATTGTTACCACTATTTTATTTTTTTGTTTACCATTTATATAGAGAAGAACCTGGACGTTGTGTGCGGTTACAGATCCTTTATTGACAAGTTTGAATAACGTTAGTATTTGTTCTCCAGCGGTAAACTCTGATGGCAGATGATGAACATCAGTAATTTGCAGGCAGGGAGATCCATCATGGATCATGGTCATAAGGGTGATTTTTTGTTTTTTCCGCTGGTTTATCGGTGAAACATAAACGTCGATCGCTATCCAATCTTTCGGTTTTAGTATATGAGTTGGTTGAACAGAAAGATGGATGTCTTGGTGATTATTTCCTGGTATTGTTACTTGAGGTTGATCAATGGTAATTCTCCAGAGATCAGTTGACTGTGGGTGTGTTGTCAGCAGATAGGTTTGAGTTTTCTTCGTCAGATTTTTAATCGTTAAACTAAACAGTGCTATTTGATCTGATTGTATCTCTTGTATCCTCTGAGTACATATAATTCTGAATGTTTTTTTCGTAAGCACAAGAGTAAGAATAATGAAGACACATAAAATGATTACCATGATGAGCATTATTAGGAGTATCGGGGCAAATTCTGCACCAAATAGTTCATTTAATCCTAAAGATTGAGCGAGAGTACTCATTGAGTCATAGAGGGGTTTTAATAACTTGGTGATTGTTTCAAAAAAGTCAGGCCCACTTACGATTAACCGTAAAGTTACTGTCGCTGTTTTTGTCGGATCTGTATCAGATCGTATCGTGACCGTTATGGTGTCTGATTCAAAACTAGTGTTTTTAGGTATCGAAACAACAATCAGGATAGCATACGGATCTGTTCTTTTTCCTGTTTGAATGTTTTTGATTGATTTTGTGTTGTCAACAGCCCAATGACGTGATGATTGTGCAGTGATCGTATAACTATCAGTATCATCAATTGCTGCCGTGTTGTTGTTTTGTATAACAATATAAAAGTGAGCTTCATCTCCTTTCTTTTTTGTGACTTCCTTAGTATAGCCAATGATCTGCACATCGACAACGACTGCTTCTTCGGAGATTTTTGCTTGGGTTTTTTGCTTTACATACCCTGTTTTACCGCTGATTATAAACGTAATATCAATGGTTTCTTTATACGCTCTTTTAGTTGGATCCGTTGAATTGACATAGACGATCACTTGTTTGTTTTGTCCGGCAGTATAGGTTTTTGTTTGATTACCAAGGATCGTTATCATCCAGGTTGGTTCTGGATCCTTAGTTTTATAGGAGAGCGTGATGTCATCACTTTTCTTACTTGAAATTGAAAAGATATACCGAAGAGATCCTCCTGGGACAATTTGTTGGTTGGGTGGATAAACTGTAGAGGTTACTTGAATGTTTTCTGTTTCTGTAAATGTAAGGGCAAGCTGTGATGCATAGGTTTCGGTATCATAGATGACACTTATTTTTCCGAGTAGCCCTCGTTTTGCATTATCTGAGATCCCAACTGAAAGAGTTAAGCGATTGCCGTAGTTAATCTCTTGGTTGATGTTTTCAAAATTAAAGATAACTGGTTCTTGCGGTTTCGTTATTAACAGATCTCGTGCGAGTACCTGTGTAGTTGTTGAGAGTAGTTTCTCTCCGTTGTATAATGATACGGTAATTGATGTTTTTCGAAGAAGATTTCGTGCGTTGATATAAAGACTTGCCGATGCATATTTCAGAATTTTGCTTCGTTCAAGTGGTGGTCCATACCAGGATATTGAATTTTTTGAAAAATCATTTTCGACTGGATTAGTGTTGGTTCCTATTTGCTCATTCATGTTATTTTGATCATGGAGATAATATACTTTTGAATTTTCAGTATCTCCGACAACTGTTAGTGGAAGAAGAACATGGGAGGGGTGAGTTTTTGATGCAAAAACAAAGGAAGAACCTTGTAATGCGTCAACGATTTCTCCGATATCAGATATACTAAGATTAATTCCCTCTTCAGAAAATACATTGATTTCATCGATAAATTCGTGGAGGGATTCGCCCCATTGTTGGAATGTTTCTAGTTTTCTGTTGCTGAGAAAATCTGCTAACTTATTGAGATATTTTCCGTCAGCAAAACCATGTTTTTCCGCAAGTTTGAATAGTTTACTGAGGAGATGTTGCGTTGGAATAATTTCAACGGAAAAGGATATAATCTCTTCAGGTTCCACATAGATTGTTTGATTTTCGAGATTAAGCTCAATTGATGTAAGTTTTGTTTTTCCTTTTGGCAGCGTTGGGTGTATCGTTGCTGTGCTGTTTTTAATTTCGGTACTAATAGGTAATTCTCCAAATAGTAGCTCTTTCTTTGCGATACTTATTTTGACAGAATCTTTTGAACCGATATAATTTGAATTTGAAGAGAAATACAAGTTATACAGTATTTTTCCGGATATTTCTGCTGGTTCTTCACCGATATAGATAAAATCTTCTTGTATTTTAAACGGATTGAACAGATCAAAAAGTTGTTTAAAATATTGATCGAATTCATCGGGTAGCTCTTCGGTTTCGTTTCCATAGAATTCATCGAATTGAGAAAACTTGTACATAACCCAGAGTTCAATCCAGGTAAGTATCTCGTCGGTGTTTAATTCTCGGATTCGTTTCCCGTCTACTTGTTTAAATAATTGAGGAGGCCATACAGAGTCGTTTGTTGTTGTTGGCGGGGTTAGACTCATTTGGATACTTTCAAATTCATCCTCGAGATAAAAAGGATTGTACGGGGTGAAATATAGTATGGTTGGTTGTGCTGTTACTTCTGATTTTACCGTCGTCTCAAAGATACAACAATAATGTAGTGTGCTGATAAGGAAAATGCTGATGAGCATAATACTTTGTAGCGTTCTGAATAGCCGCATTGTTGTGTACCCTCAGTTTTTATATCAAGCTTATTATTATATAAATGTTTGTTTACAGTACATACCATTTTTTGCTAGATATAAAAAAGAAGTATTAGGACGATTTAGAGCATCGATTTTTTTTGCAGCCATGCCAGGTCGCTGATATATAAACTCCGAATGTCAGTTAATCCAAATTTTAACATTGCAAGACGTTCGAGCCCAAGACCCCAAGCAAGAACCGGGGTTGTAATACCTAATGGTTCTGTAACTTCAGGACGGAACATGCCGCTCCCACCAAGTTCCATCCATTTATTATTATAAAAAACTTCGATCTCCATGCTTGGCTCGGTATAAGGAAAGTATCCTGGACGAAATCGTATTTTCTCAAAACCCATCCGATGGTAGAACTCTGTTAATACGCCAATCAACTGGCGGAAATTTGTTGATTCTTCATGGATGATTCCTTCAATTTGGTGGAATTCAGGAAGATGTGTTGCATCGATGCTTTCTTTTCTAAAAACCCTGCCAACAGAAAAAATCTTTGCAGGTGGGTATGGATTATGGTATAAATATTGAATCGTGTTGACCGTAGTGTGGGTGCGGAGCAGTGCTTTTTCTCCCTCACTTTTTGAAAATTTATACCCCCATCCTGTTGATTGTGTTGTTCCTCCATTTTCATGCACTTCTGCAATTCTCTCAAGTAACAGAGAATCAGAGATCGGGATTTTTAATGGTTTTTGGCAATAGAGAGTATCTTGCATATCTCGTGCAGGGTGATCTTGAGGTATGAATAACACATCCATATTCCAAAAACAAGATTCTACGTAGTTTCCCTGGATTTCTTGGAACCCCATCTCAAGAAATATCTGTCGAATCTGTCCGATTAATTGAATCAAAGGATGCGGTTTGCCACCATAAAGAGCCGGTGCAAATGCATGGATGTCGTATGGTCGAATTATTTTCTGTTTCCACTCATTATTTTTTATTACCGATGTTGTGATCTGGGTGATCTCTTCTTGGATGCTAAACCCTTTTTTTAAAACCTGCTGTCCACTGTCAGTCAGTTTCAATGTACATTTTACTATTTGTTTTTCTTTTATTACATTTTTCCGTGATAGAAGTGATTGAAGTTTCTTTGGATCTATCTGTAGGGACTCCTGTACGCTTAATTCTTGCAATAAGTTTTCTTCGATTGTCTTTTCGTTCAATGCTTTTTTTCCTTTTTCAGTTATTTCAAAAATTGTTTCTTTTTCTTTTTTGATTGTTGCCCATCCGTGGTGTTTTAGCCATCCAATTGCAATCGGTATCTCATCAGGCTCTAGATATTGTTGTAATTCAGATAAGGACGCTTTTCCATTTTTCATTTGGAGAACAGCTAATGCTCGCTTTTCTGGGAGTCCTTTTTCTAAAAATCTTTTTCCTTCTTTTCCAAGTGAATAAAGTGTTATGAGTTCTTGTTCTAGGAGAATCAGTTTTTTTGATTGAAGCCATGAAGCAGCGTTCATTATTTCGACTTCTTGACTAAAATCTCCGCTTTTGATAAGATCCTGGGGTGATGCTTTATTATTATATTTTTGTAATGCCAGTAATACTTTTTTTTCAAGATGAGAGAGCTCTCGAATTATTTTATCAATATCCATTAAACCCGGATATTCTTATACGACGTATTAAGATATCGATTTTATGTAGTATACTTTTTTATAGAATAAATGTATTACCCCTGTTCGCATACCTCTTCTTTGGGCCCGTAGCTTAGATTGGCTGGAGCAATCGGCTGATAACCGGCAGGTCGAGAGTTCAAATCTCTCCGGGCCCACTCACAATAAACGTTTTTTGCTGATCTATAGAGATCGTTGTAGTGTTCTAAAAATCCCGATCGTTGCAATAAAAGTATTATTTTTCATGATTGCATTGATATTTCCTTCAACGGCGATTTCAGTACCGTTTTTTGTCACAAATATTGTTTGCACATTTCGAACAGATTGACCAGAACATACACGTTGAAATATTTGGTTACAATGTGCTATTTGATCCTTTCGGAGAATATCCTGAAACATTAATCTTTTTACCTCATCTTTTGAATATTGTAAAGCTTTCAACCAAGCAGGATTTACTTCAAAGAAGTAACCACGTGCATCAACACATTGAATAAGATCTGATGCATGTTCAAAGATACTGCGGTATTTCTCTTCGCTTTCTCGGAGTTTTTCAATTGCATATTTTTGTTCGGTAATGTTTGAAACCATAACTAAATCAAAGGTTATTCCTGTTGCTGCATCTTTGTATAATGAACCATGAATAACACCCCAAAGTTTTGAGCCGTCTTTATGAATGAATTCAATCTCGTAGGGTGGAATATCTATTCCTTTCATCCGCCGTTTAAAATTTTCCATGACTGCTGCTTGGGCTTCAGGAGAAAAAAAAGGTGCGGTTGATAGGGTTTTACCGATGATTTCTTCGGGTTTATATCCAAGCCATTCATACATTCGTTGATTTGCATCAAGAAAAACTCCGTGCGAGTTTAAAATAACAATTGCTTCTGGTGACCAATCGAATAACGTTTTATTTCGTTGATCTCCAATCAATACCCGATCAATAATATCATATTCCGAGGCGATCGAGTCAGTATGATTATCAATAGAATTATTTTCTGTTGAGATAATTTTAAAATCAAATGTTTTCTTCATAAGAAGCGAATGTCATTCCATCGTACTTGAGCATTGTTACGACATTCTCAAACCACCTCGTAGTACTAGAACTTTTGGAACTATAAAATCATGTCGGTTCTGATAAAAAGAGTTCTGATTCATAAAATCCTATGTTATAGGATTATTTTTTCAAATTTATTTATATAAATTAAAAAATATTTATTTTCGATTTTTTATTGAATATGTTGTTCTTCCGATGATGATAGATATTCTTCACCAACAGATTCATATACCGTATGTTGATTGCGTAGCTGACGTTACAGAAATCTATAAATGATACGAAAACAACGATAGTTATATTCTTTGTACGTCAGGTACGCCCTTTGGAGAAACAATATGTCGTATAACTTTACCTTTGATCTCTCGGTATTATCGCATCATATCTTCAAAGAAATTGCTGAGTTTTCAGAAAAAGCACACGTCAATACAAAAATTGCACGTATCGCTAAGAGACTTGTTCAACGTTTTAAGATCGATCAACTTACGGGTCTATCAATAACTGAATCGATATTGATTATTAAGGATATACTTCATGTAAATATCAAGAATAATATGTCTCGAGATTTGTTTCTAAAAACCAATAAACGAGCGTTGTTTCTACCGCACTGTTGTCGGAAGTATATGGACACCCGATGTAAAGCAACATTTAACGCCCATATCTCTTCCTATGAATGTCAGCACTGTTCACAGGATTGTCTTGTTCATAAAGCAACACAACTAGCTGCTCATCGTAATTATGATGTCTATATCCTTCCAGGAGCATCAGGTGTACAAAAAATTCTGCACCAGAAATCATACGACGGTATTGTTGGTATAGCCTGCACTGAAGAGCTCCGGTTTGCTATGAATCTTCTTGAAAAACATCGTCATATTTCAACACAGGGAATACCGCTTATAAAAAACGGTTGTTCTCAGACAATGTTTAACTTTGAAACGCTCTCTCGAATTCTTATTGAGGGTTTTGAATAACCCCTCATAGAAACCTCTATTTGACCCTTCGCCATACCTTATACATAAGGAGTGATGGAAGGATGAGTTTTGATCGTTTTATCCTGAAGCAGCAGTATGAAAAAGTGAAAGG